>JAFGTS010000029.1 GCA_016933965.1 Deltaproteobacteria bacterium
ATAGGTAATGAAAATTCATTACGGGCGATTATGAGCATATTCAATGGTTCTGTCAAGTATAAAACGGTGGCAAAGCGACAAAGGGGCAGAGGGGCAAAGCGACAAAGTGAAAAGCCCCCCTTTAATAAAGGGGGGTTGGGGGGATTTTACATACACAAATCCCTCCCGGCCTCCCTTTACGAAAGGGAGGAGAAAAACCCCAGGACCCAGACCCAAGATTACGCTTCAGAAGGGATGTGCATCCCGGTAGAAGAACGCCTCTGTAATGTTGGAGTTATGCCACAGGAATTACAGAGATTTTTCCTCTTCCTGTTCCAGCCCCAGCAGCCGGTCGAGATCCAGGTATTTCCTGATTCGTGACTCTGATTTGTACGTTTTGAGATCAACGCCCGATGCCATGATGACGGCGGGGAGTACGATGAGAGCGCCGACAGTGGTGGCCACCATGGTCATTGCCATGAGCACCCCGAAGAGAATGACGGGAATGAAGGTTGACACGGTAAAGACCATGAATCCCAGTATCAGGGCCAGTGATGTGAACGTGATCGCTTTGCCCGCCACGGCAAGGGTGCGGGTGATCGTCTCATCCACGGGGAGCCCCAGGGCCCGGTTGTGCCGGAAAGTATTGAGGAAATGAATGGTATCGTCCACACCGATGCCGATGGTAATGGCCGCGATGAGCGAGGTCACCATGTCAAGATTGATGCCGAGCCATCCCATGATCCCGAAATTCAGTATCACGGCCACGCTCATGGGGACCAGGGCCAGTGGCGCCGCTTTAATTTGATTGAAAAGAAGAGCGACGATGAGTCCCACGATAATAAGGGAAAGAAAGAGACTGGTCATCTGACCCGTTACAATGTAGTGGACAAGTTTCTCCTCGATCATGGGGAATCCCGAGATCGTGTAACCGATGTTACGGGGAAGCTCCGTCCGGAGATACTGGTCCATCCGTTCCGAGACCATCTTTATTTCCGCCGTCCCCACGGAATGGTCTTTTCTCTGCTGAAGCCGGGCCAGGATGTTTACCGTTCTGAATTCTCCATCAACGAAGGGCTCGAACTCGTCGAAGCGGCCGTCGAAGTCATCGTCATCACCGCCGTAGATCTCCAGGTAATCGATAATATCGGACTGCCGCTGAGGGATCGCGTAAAATGTCCGCTCATCGTTATTCATGGCCATGTGCATGGTCTTGACAAGATCGGGAAAGGCATCGGTCCTTCCGATGAAAAGGTCCCTGTTTTCCGGTGCCATGAGCCAGGCACGGAACCGCTCCACGACTTCGAGGAACTCGCGGTCCTTGACACCATCGGGCCTTCTCGAATCGAGAAGGATCGCGAATCCCTCGAACCCCCCGAATTTCTCGGCGATCTCCGTTGCGTTGTCCCGGATCACGTCCCCCTCCTTCATGTAATTGAGGAACACCGTTTCCACGTTGAGCCTGAACGCGCCGGCGATGCCGAAGATGATCAGTATGGTCACGACGGCGAGGACTTTTCTGTAATGAACCACGGCCGCTTTCGTCGTCAGGGCGATCACGCGGTCCACCAGGGTGGTCTTGAGGGTCTTGTCCCGGTTCATGAGAAGGGACGGTATGGTGTGCGGAAGGACGGCCAGTCCCGCCGGGATCAGGGAAGAAGAGATGAAAACGGCGAACATGACCCCCACGGCCGAGTAAAATCCCCAGTCCCTGATGGCGGTGATCTCGCTGGAGATCAGGGTTATGAAGGCGATGAAGGTCGTCAGCCCCGCCAGCAGGACCGTCAGTGATATGTGGGACATGGAGCGGGACAGGCCCTTGCGCTTGTCGTCACCACTGATCATCGCGAAATCGGCGTAATACTGGTTGAGAATGTGGATCGAATAGGAACTTCCCACGGCGATCATAAGCGGCGGCAGGGAAAGGTCCACGGAAGAGATCCTGTGGCCCAGGTACCCCATGAGCCCCATGATCCAGATCTCCGTCAGGCTCAGGGTTATAAAGGGAAGGACCACGCCCCGCAGGGAGCGGAAATTGAAGTAAAAGACGATGATCACCACCAGCATGACGATCGGTACCAGCGTATAGAGATCGCGGTGCATGTAATTATGAAAGCCGATATTGATGATCGGGATACCCGTGGGGACCGTTTTCAGGTCATGGTGCCCGTCGATGAGTTCCTTTATTTCCCGCGCAATAGGGTCCTGGTCCGCCAGGTTGATGAACTTGATCATGACCGAGAAATCGGTTATATTTCCCGTTTTGTCGTCCCGCCGGTAGAGGGCCCCCTCAAAGGAGGGATTGCGTTCCAGCCGCTGCCGGAATGTCCGGATCTCTTCCGGCGACCGGGGGAGCAGGCGTTTCCCCTGATCGTCTTTTTCTATGATGTCATAGGCGGTCAGGACATCGTCTTCGCCGGAGATATCCTTCATGGTAAGGGGTGAAATGACCTCGTCGATGATCTCCTGTTTCTTGAAATCATAAGTTTTCAAAAGCTCAGCGCGTATCTTTTTCAGCTGTCGGCCGCCGAGGTGGTCCGATTCGCCGAAGAGTACCCGGCACTTTCTCTCCAGGTAGCGGTGAAAGGGCGGGTCCTTTTGAAAAGCATCCAGAAGCTCATGACGGGTGAGGTCCCCGGCGCCGGCCAGTTCGTCGAACTTCGCGATCCGCCCGTTTTCCCCTTCGCGGTCGAAATCCTTGTATTCCTCAAGATCGGTCAGGAGTGCGTCGATCCTCGACAGGGTGTCCGGACGCCAGAGGTCACCATCGGAAACCGACAGGATAATGAAGCGGCCGTTGTCACCGTAGATTTCCTTTATTCCTTCATAGAAGAGATATTCATGATCGCTTTTCGGCATGAAGGCTTCGATGGCGTTGCTGAATTGGAGCTTCAGCATGCCCGGTGCCAGCAGTACCGTGATCAGGAGCAAATAGAGGAGAACCACAACGGGTCTTCTCGTAACGAAACCGATGTACCTGTTCATACCATCAATCCCCTTATGTGGCGAATTCGCAGGAAGCGGGATTTTTACAGAGCCGCCCCGGATGCCCAGATCGTACGACTTTTCTCTATCATCTCATTTATATTCTTCAAGTCCGAGAAACCGGTCAAGATTGACCATGTTCCAGAACCAGGATTTTTCTTCCCGCACGGTAAGGTTGATACCCGTCGCCTTGATGGTGGAGGGGAGGACAAGCAGGGCGCCGATGGTCGTGTTGATCATCGTCGATGCCGTCAGTATTCCAAAAAGGATGATGGGCTTGAAGTGAGAGGTGATAAGAACCGAAAATCCGAATATCAGTGCCAGGGAGGTGAAAATGATGGCCTTCCCCGATACCGCCAGAGTGCGGGCGATCGTTTCGTCCACGCCGTGCCCGAGGGCGCGGTTCCGGCGGTAGGTGTTCAGAAAGTGAATGGTATCATCCACGCCGATGCCGATGGTGATGGCCGCAATAACCGAGGTGGCCATATCAAGGGCGATCCCGAACCACCCCATGATGCCGAAATTGATGATAACCGCCGTGCTCATGGGGATCAGCGCCAGGGGCCCCGCCTTCAGCCGCTGAAAGAGGAACATCACGATCAACCCCACTACGAGAAGTGAGAGAAAGAGGCTCTGTATCTGTCCCTTGATGACGTAATAGACGAACTTGACATTCATCATGGGGAATCCCGAAAGGGTATAGGTGAAAGGCGCCGGCAGATTGCTGTCCAGGTAATCGCCTATTTTTGCGAAGATATGCTTGATGATCGTGGTGTTGACCTCTTCCTGCTGTTTCCGGGAGAGCCGTGCCAGGATGTTGGTCGTCTGATAGGTGCCGTCGACGAAGGGCTCGAATTCATCGTATCGTCCGTCGGAGTCATCATCGTCACCGCCGTACAGTTCCAGGTAATCCACGATGTCGATACGGTTCTCCGGGATCCGGTAGCGGTCCCGGTCATCGTTGTTCATGGCCATGTGCATGGTCTTGATGAAGTCCGAGAACGCGTCGGTGCGGCCGATGTTCAGGTCGGCGTTTTCCTCCGCCACGAGCCATTGCCGCAGTTCTTCGACGACGTTCAGCAGGCGGGGGTCTTTGACGCCGTCAGGCGAGCCCGAATTGATGAGGATGTTGAACCCCCAGCCGCCCCCCAGTTTTTCCCCGATGATCTGCGTGTTGACCCGGATCGTGTCATGTTCCTTGAAGTAGGTGAGAAAGGCGGTTTCCACCTTCAATCTGAACATGCCCACGATCGAGATACAAACAATGACACCCACGACGATCAGCACGGCGTAGTAGTGTTCCGTGCTGCCACGCACCGCCAGGCGGATGATGGAATCGATGACGGTCTGCTTCCTTTTATTGTCCTTCGTGAGCATGAGTGCCGGCATTTTGTGGGGCAGGAGCATGAGCCCTGCCGGTATGAGCGAGCAGGATATGGCCACGGCGAACATGACGCCCACGGCAGAGCAGATGCCCCACTCCCTGATGGCGGAGACCTCGCTGGTCGCCAGCGTCATGAAGGCGATGAAGGTCGTGATACCCGCCAGGAGGACCGTCAGGGATATGTGGAACATGGTTGTTCGCAGACCCTCCTGTTTTCCGGCCGCCGTGATGATGTCGAAGTCCGTATAGTACTGGTTCAGGATATGTATAGCGTAGGAACTGCCCACGGCTATCATGAGCGGCGGCAGGGCGACCCCCACGCCGGTGATCTTGACCCCCACGTATCCCATGAGACCGAGGATCCATAATTCAGCCATTCCCAGCGTTGTCAGGGGGAGGAGCACTCCCCGTAAGGAACGGAAATTGAAGTAGAAAATGATGACTACCACCAGAAGGACCAGGGGGACGTTCCGGAACAGGTCATCGTGCATGTAGTCGTTCATCCACATGTTGACGACGGCGACACCGGTGGGAACGATGTGGAGATCGGAATGACCGTCCACGATCTCCATCATTTCCCGGATGGTGGGGTCCTGGTCTTCCAGGTTGATGAACTTGACGATGATACCGAAATCGGTGATCTTCCCCGTTTCAGGAGACCGCGCGTATATTCCCTTCTCAAAGGCCGGGTTTCGCAGGAGCTTTTCCCTGAAGGCCGCTACCTCTTCGGTCGTTGCCGGCAGTATCCGATTCCCTGCGTCGTCCTCCTCTATAAGGTCGTAGGTTTCCAGGACATCGCCCTCACCGGTGATATCCTTCGCCGTCAGGGGCGAAAGGATGGTGTCGATCACCTGCCGCTCCTTGAAAGCGAAGGTCCGGGAGAGCTCCCTTCGCAGCTTCTTCAGGTCCTTTTCACGGAGATAATCCCTCCCGCCGATGTGTTTTTTTATCTTCCGGTCCAGTACACGGAAAAAGGGAGGATCATCCCTGAACATTCCAAGGAGTTGCGTACTTTCCATGCCGCCCTGCGCCATGACGGCGTCGAACCGGTTCAGGCGGTCTTCCTCCCGCTGCCGGTCGAAATCCTTGTACTCTTCCAGGTCGATGATGATATTGTTGATGCGCTTGATAGTTTCGGGGTCCCAGAGGTCTTTGTCGGAAACGGCCATGATGAAGAACCTGCCGTTGTCACCATATATCTTCTTGACCTGTTTATAGTAGATGTACTCGCTGTCATGCTCCGGCATGAAGGATTCGACGGAGTTGTCGAACTCGAGCCTGCCGATACCGGGAATAAGGGCCAGAGTGATGATGAAGAGAATAACGAGGACCGTCACCGGTCTTCGCAGGGCGAAATTGATGTATCTGTTCATGAATATCCGCTTCCGCTCTCGATTTTTCCGGATATACCCCCGAAATGTGACGCGTGATTTAACTATATATGTTTCCCTCTGTCAAACGGTATCTTGTGCGAATTCCCCGGATGGCCTTTCTGTTATGAACACCCGGCCCCATGCCGCTCATCAGGCGACCGCCCCGTCAGGAGGTCCTCAGAGTAACAAGTCGTTGAGAAAAGCATCCATGTATGCTACAGGACAGGAACATGCCGCCGGATTTCGCGGCGGCCAAATTCCCGGAACAGTTATTTCGAAAGGAGGTGGCCATGAATCGAAGGACCTTTTGCTCTCTGATGATGGCCGTTGCGGCGAACGTCTGCCTTTTCGGATGCACCAGCCGGCCCGGCGCGATCAGTTACAGCAGGGACGTTCGGAGTGCCGGGCAGCCCGGTCTTCCCTCTCCGAACGCGATCGTTGTGTTTGACAGCTGGAGTGGCAACACAAAGGCGATAGCGGAGACGATGGCCCAGAGCCTGGGGTGCGCGGCAATGCCGGTGGATGAAGCCTTCGCTCCGTCGATGGGCGAATATGACCTGCTTCTTGTCGGTTCTCCCGTCCACGGCGGGATGCCGACGGGCAAGATCGAAAGGTTTCTTTCCGAGATTGAGGTTCCCCGCGCGTCGGCGGTTTTCGTCACCTATGGGGCTCCCCTCTTCGGGCCTCACACGGCGAACACCTGTCTCGACTCCATGGCGGAAAAGCTGGGCGGGACCTGTTTCGGGACGTTCAAGTGTCACGGCTTTCACCAGATCTTTCGGACCTACCCGGATCATCCCGACGAAACCGACAGGGCCGACGCAACCCGGTTCGCCACCGGCCTGCTGGAACGGTGCTGCAGCGGAGTCAGGGCACTGGCATAGACGGTTTCGGAGACGTCCTGCAGCAGAGGTGTCAGTATGAGAACAGGGGTGGACCTGTAACCTTTCCCCTCCTCGTACGTTTTACCAGATAACGATAACGCGAAAGGGGAAGGTATCATGAAAAAAACATTGGTGATCTTTACGGTCTTGTTCGTGTTGATGTGCGGTATGAGCCCGATGACGGTCTTTGGCGAAGGCGGCAAGAATCACGGCGAGGTCGGTACCGGTGAGACATCGACCGGGGTGGATAATCAGGGAGACGCCGCACAGGACCGTACCGGGAGATAGGATCCCGCTGGCCTGTTCGGGATCAGTAACGGCGGCTGTATTGGGGTTTCGTAAAGGTCAGGGAAAGGGTTGTGCCCTCCGTGCCCTCTATGGTGAGGGTGCCGTCCAGTTGTTCCGTCAGGATCTGGACGAGCTGAAGGCCGAAAGACTTCGCCTCCGACGGTTTCAATCCTTCCGGACAGCCGATGCCGTCGTCACTGACGGTGAGGGTATATGAACCGTCGCTGTTCTTTGCCATGGCGACGAGGATCCTGCCGTTGCGGTTGCCGGGAAAGGCGTGTTTCAACGCGTTCGAGATCAGTTCGTTGGTGATGAGGCCGCAGGGGATCGCCGTCTCGATCTCGAACTCGATGTCCTCTATCCGGGTCTCTAATGAGATGTGGCCGGCCATATCGCTGTATGTCTGAAAGAGATGCTTCGCCAGCCCGTCGAGGTACTCGCCGAAGTTGACCCGTGAAAGGTCCCCCGACAGATAGAGCTTTTCATGGATGAGCGCCATGGAACGCACCCGTGAACGGCTCTCTTCCAGGAGGGCGCGGATGTTCTCGTCATCAGTCTGGTCGAGCTGCAGGCTCATCATGCTGGATATGACCTGCATGTTGTTCTTCACCCGGTGGTGGATTTCCCGGAGCAGCGCTTCCTTCTCCCGAAGGGACCGCTCCCGTTCCTCCTCGGCCTTCTTCCTGCCGGTGATGTCCCGGGCGATCCCCAGGATGGCGTAGGCGCTTCCTTCCCGCACAATGACGGCCGCTTCCGTCTCCACATATATATGAGTTCCGTCCTTGCGCCTGAGCCTGAACTCGGAGAGACTCTTCTGAAACCCCGTTTCCTTCAATTCATCGAGAATAGCCGCCGCCTTCATCATCTGCTCTTCGTCAAGGAATGAAAGAAAATTCAGAGATGAGATTTCGTTCCTGCTGTATCCCAGCATGTTCAGGGCGGCGGTGTTGGCATCGAGAAAATTTCCGTTGAAATCATTGATGAAAACGGCGTCGAGAGACCGGTCGAAGAGCGCCTGGTATCGGCGTTCGCTTTCTTCAACCGCCTCCTTGGCGCGGACCTGTTCCGTGATGTCATAGATGACGCCCGAGGCTCCCCGAAGCTCTCCCTCTTGAAACCGGTACCGGGCATTGAGCAGTATCCAGATGTCCCTGCCCCCCTTCGTTCTGATGCGGTACTCGACCGAGTCGGGGACGCTCTCCCCCCGTGAGAGTTGGTCTATCCGCTGAAGCGCCAGCGCCCTGCTTTCCTCCGTGAAGAGATCGAAGAGTTTCATGGTCAGCAGTTCATCGCGGGTATATCCCGTATATTCGCACATCACGTCGTTAACGCTGATGAAGCGGTTTTCCCGGTAAGCGACCTCATAGATCCCCGCCGGGGCGAATCGTACAAGTTCCCGGTACCGTTTTTCGCTTTCTTCGAGGGCGTTCTCGATCCGTTTCCGCTCCGTGATATCCCGTGCCACGGAGATGACGGCGATGACTTCGCCGTCGCGATAGAGGGGCGCGCCGCTGATCTCTCCGAACCTCCGGCGACCGTCCCTGGTAATGAATTCGTAGGTCGTCGAAGAGACATTTTCTCCCCCCAGTACCCGCTGCGTGTCCGCCAGCGCCTTCTCAAGGTATTCTTCCGGGATAATCCCCAGGTCGGGAAAGAAGGCGCCGATTACTTCCTCGGGCCGGTACCCCAGGATCGGTTTCACCGAGGGTGAAACGGAGAGGACCCTGAAATCCCTGTCAACGGCATAGATCACGTCGTGAACATTTTCAAAGAAGAGCCGGTAATTTTCTTCGCTCCGGCGCAGCGCCTCCTCGGCATTTCTTCGTTCGGTAACGTCTTCGCCGGAGCAGAGGACCGCCGTTGGGCGCCCCGTGTCGTCCCGGAGCAGGACATTGTGCCAGTCGATCATGCGAAGAGTGCCGTCGCTGGTGATGACCTCATTCTCCGCGTCCGTGACCTCGGCGTCCGGTGAGGTGAGTATCTGCTGGAAAAATTCTCTGACACCACGCCGAACATGCTCGGGAAGAAAATTGTCGAACCAGTTCCGCCCTGTGAGCTTGTCCTCGCGGGCGCCGAGTATTTCACACCCCTTTCTGTTGATAAGACGGATCGTTCCGTCGAGGTCCAGGACAAGGATCATGACGCCGGCCACATCGAGATACTGCTGGATCCGGTTTCTCTCTCCGTGAAGCAGGGAATGGGCCTCCTTCAGTTCCGTGATCCGGCGGGATGTTACGGTGGCATAACAGAAGGAAAGAAAAAACAGGGGGAAAAAGACCTCGACAAAGTCCTCGATAGGGTCAAAATAATCCGTAATTTGAAGATGTTGAAGGGTGTTTGACAGGGCCGAAAAAGTCAGGACCAGCAGCGATACAGCGAGAAGCCTTTTGGGCGTTTTCTCCAGAATTGCGTCAGTGATGCGGGGAATGAACATCAAGGCGGTAATGCAAATGATGAGGGTCACTGTTTCAAACAGGGCGCTGTATGTCATGCGCAGTTTCTCCCGGGATGCCCCGCTGCCTGCTCAGCGAAATACATCCGGCGGCGAAGGAAAGTGCCGCGAATGCATAGAACAGGTGTTCCGCGGTATTGAACAGATCAAACCAGCCAACCCCTTCGAGAACAGTGCATATGTCGGTACAGACAACAAAGAAGAAACCGATGAAGAAGGACCTTATCCACGACGGGAGCGCTTCTCTCATGATGTACAGAAGGGGGGTAACGGCCAGGGCCGCGATGAGGTTCATGATCTCGCCTGTCTGAAACATCCGGTGTCAACCTCCTGGCGCATCTTCAGTATGGGGCGGATGTCCGATTATCCTTCTTCCCGATTCTGTTGCAGGTATACGTCAATTTCTCAGACAACGGGGGAAATGTCAATATGTCTTTGCCGCTTCAATGATCGGTTCCAGCCGGCCCATACGAAAGCGCTGCACAATATCGATAAAACGGGGGTCATCGAGAGGGTCGCCGTCCATGGCGAACAGGTGACTGTGACACCGGCAGTTCGACGACCCGAAGCCGGGCACCGGTGCCCGGGCGATCATGCCGACCGCCGCCGCCAGGTCACATTCAAGACGGGCGGAAGACCGTATCGGCAGGGCCGTGCAGCGATCGGCACGTTCCCGAAGGTAATCGATATGCCAGTGGAATCGTTTTCGCTTTCTCAGATGGCGCTCGATCCGCTTTGTCAGGCCGGCCTGTGCCGAACCGACGTAGATATAATGACCGGCACTGAAGGCGATCGTACCCAGTTTGCCGATGCCGATGTTCCCGCCCTCGGGGACGTGCAGGATAAGAAGATAACTTCCACGGTCACGGGCTTCGGACTCGATGACGTGCCAGGGGATCGAAAGCTCCGTAACCCGGGGTTTGAGGGAAAGGTCCCGCTCCCATTCGACGGCGATCGGTTTGCAGGTTAGCATGTCCTTTACTGTGACGAAGGTACGGGCGAATGCCGGGTCGGTGTGGTAGTCGGGGAAAAAATACCGGGCACGAGGCCATTGCACGAGAAAGAGAACCCCCGCCGGCGTTCCTTCTTCAACGTGGCCGGACAGTTCCCGGAGATGCCGTTCCCCCCGCTGAGTGACGGCGTCGGGAAACATGGCGATCGATCTTTCAAAAAGCGTGCAGGACTTGACTTCCAGCAGGAACGGTTTTCCATCCCGGATGAGGAGAAAATCGAACCTGCTCCGTCCCCGGGACACCTCCCTCCCGGTGATGACCGCGTCCTCGAAGCCCGGTACCAGCCGCTTCTTCAGGAGCCATTCCACCACGTCGTTCGCCCGGTGTGTGTGGAGCATAATGAACGAACCCTCGCGCTCAACCGCCACGGCGGTATGGCGCAGCCGTGATCCGGCCCGCCGGCGGTCCCCGGTCAGTATGAGCCGGCGTCCCGGAAGGAGCAGTTCCCTGAGACGGCCGGGGTTCGGCAGATATGCTAGCTCCCGCCGCCCCTGAAGCTCGCATTCCACGGTGAAGCGGTTCAGACGCCGTTCAAAGACGGCCTCGCAGGTATTGTGAAAAAGATGGAGGGATTCACCGTGACGGTTCATGGCGGCATTACCGTTCCCGCGTCCATTCTTCTCCTGCAGCGCCCGTCTATTTGTTGATCAGGTTTTCCTTGATTTTCTCGTGAATATACTTGGACGCGAGAGTATCCCCGGAAAGGCCGACCCTGACGGCGACGAGGGTGATGTCCTTGGACAGGTACTGGATATCGATGCGTACCGTCTCTCCCTCGACGGTCCCCGTGAGCTTCGCCGTGGCGATGTTCTTTTCCCGTGTGATATCGTGGGCACCCAGCTGCTCAAGGGTTTTTTCCGAGGCTGTCCAGACCTCGTTGAAGCCGGCGCCGCTGTATTCCGTCTTGAGGATGCCGTCGGTATAGAAAAATTTTCCTGATTGGACGCCGATCACCCGGTCTCCCACACCCATCTGGAATCCCTGACCACAGGCGGTGATGAGGAAAATAATGATTGCCGGTATCACCATGCGATACGGAGATGTGCCCATACAATCCCTCCCTCGGAATGATTTTGAAAAGTGTACGGGTTCGCCGCTCCAGTTTCAAGTCAAAAGTTCAGGGCGGCGTCCCGGAACATCTCAGGAAGCGAAACTGTAGTACGTGCCCTGGATGACCGCCCATGCCAGGACGGCGATGGTAAGCACAAGACAGAAGAGGGCCAGCAGATGGTGCAGGCCGGTTTCTCTCTTCCGGTCGTTGTATCCCAGAAGAAATCCCAGGGCGATGCCCGCCAGGATGCCCCCGCCGTGCCCCCAGTTATTGATGCCGGGTACGAGAAACCCGAAGAGACCCAGGGCCACGACCCAGCCCATCACCTGGCGGTAGATGGCCTGACCGAAATTGTCACCCCTGCTTCTGCCGTAGTACAGTGTCGCGCCGATGAGCCCGCAGATACTTGCCGACGCGCCGATGGTGAAGCTGACGCCGGCCAGAGCGGACAGGAAAAATCCCGCAATGCCGGTCAGGGTGTAGAGTATGAAGAACCTGCCCACCCCGTATTCATGAATGACAAAGGGACCGATCTGTCGAAGCGCCATCATGTTGAAGAAAATATGGAGCAGCCCGCCGTGGAGGTACGAAGCGGATACCAGGGTCCACCACCACTGGTACTGGTAGAGGGGGATCGTTCCCGTCGCCCCCAGGAGAAAAAGACTCCTGTTCGAGGGTGACAGGAAGAGGAGCGGGTTCGCCGACATGCCGGGCATGGCGCGGTCGAGGAGGAGCGACAGCACGTAAAAAACCACATTGGTATAGATGATGAACCTGATGATCCGGTATGGGTCCCGCAGAAATCCGCGGGAGAGTTTCTGCTTCCACCGTGCTCCGGGGTTCGGAAGCCCGCAGTAGGGACACCGGGGCTCGTCGGAACTGACCAGTTTTCTGCACTGCGGGCAGAGAACAGATTTGCGGGAGTTCTGAGACATGACCGTTCCTTCCGGTACGTATCTTCTACTGGTTCAGGAACCTCATCATCAGCGGGATCGCCACGAAGGTGCCGATGGAGCTGCCGAGGTTCACGAATGCCACCAGGAGCAGGATGCGGGTGATCTTGTTCCGCCAGAACCCGCGGATCGATGATATGTCTTCCCTCAGGTCGATAAAGTCCCTGACCTGGGGTTTTCGGACAGTGGCCTCCACGAGTCCCGCCACCCATCCCGCCGCTATCGTCGGGTTCATCGATGTGATCGGCGCCGCCACGATGGAAGACAGAATGGTCAGCGGATGGGCGAGGACGACGACGGCCCCCAGACCTGCCAGGATCGCGTTCACGGCGACCCACCATTTGATCATGTTGAGGCCGGCCTCGCCCCCGGCTTTGAAAAAACCGGCCGCGATGATGCCGACGATGAACACGGGGATTCCCCAGGCGATCCAGCGTGTCCAGGGCTTCCCGGGCGGTATGGAACTCAGTTCCTCGATATCCGTTTCCGTTCCGATCGAATTCAGAATGCCCCGCACGTGACCGGCGCCGACGACGGCCAGGACCTTCCGGCCCGGGGTCGTGTCTATGGCGTGGGCCATGTAACGGTCCCGTTCATCGATGAGGATCGTCTTGAGGGCGGGCATCTTCTTCCCGAAGGTCTGCATGGCCAGTTCAAGAACATCCTGCTCCTTGAGCTTTTCTATGTCCTCCTCGCTGATATCGTCGGTGCTGAGGAGCGACAGGATAAGTTCGAAGAGAAACCGCATCTTCTTGAGGAAGCTCATGGAGCGCCATGTCCGCGTCATGGTGGTCCGGATATCGCGGTCGGCGAGGACAATCCCGGCTCCCGTTTCTTCCGCCGTCTGAATGGCCCGCAGCATCTCCTCACCGGGGTTGATGCCGAATTTCTCTGCCAGTTTTTTCTGGAACGAAGCCATTATCAGCTGAGAAAGGAGAAGGGCGGTCCGTTTTTCCCGGATGATCTTGAAGATGTCCATTTCCTCCCAGTTCGCCTTCTGCCTGATGGCCTCATAGCGGGAACGGCAGAGTTCGACACAGACGGATTCCGGTTGCTCGTCCCTGATCACCCGTTCCACGAGATCGGCGCTTTCCCGCGATACATGAGCGGTGCCGACGATTATGATCTCCCGTTCCCCCGAGACGACCCGGTGGACGTTCTTGTCTTCGATCATTGCCTGTTTCCTGCAGTTCCCGCCTCCATCCCGAAGCATAGGGGAAGCGGCGGGTCTCACCGCTTGACATGGCGCCGAAAGGGCTGAATTTCCATGGAGCAGCCCTGAAATTCCCGTTCCCGGCGCGGTGAGTGGTGGAAATTATCAGCATTTCCTGTGGAAGTAAAGGAAAATAAGGTCTTGTGGCCGTACGGCGGGGTGTGTATAAGGACGGAATATATTTCGATGACGGGGGAACCCATGAAACAAAGCCTCATGGCGGGGGATCGGGTCACGGTGGCCATCGACAGTGTTGCTTACGGCGGGCAGGGCGTGGGTCGCGTCGATGGACTGGTGTGCTTCGTCCCCTTTACCGTTGATGGTGATGAGGCGGAGGTCGAGATCGTTACGGTAAGGAAGAACCACCGTATCGGCGTCCTCCGGGGGCTGATAAGGGAATCCCCCGCCAGGGTCGCGCCGCCCTGTCCCTATTTCGGTCGGTGCGGCGGGTGTCACTATCAGCATATCGCCGCCGATCATCAATTAGCCGTAAAAGAACAGCAGGTCCGTGAGACCTTTGAAAGGATCGGTGGTCTGCCCGACCCGCCGGTGCGGGCCGTCATACCTTCTCCGCTGACATTTCATTACCGGGGGAAGGCCGAATACCACGCAGAGATAACCGGTGACGGAGGCGTAACTCTTGGTTTCAGGGATGTGACGAACACCGCCGCCGTCGATATCGATGCCTGCGCCGTTGTCGATGATTCGATCAATGAAGCCTGCCGGAGACTGCGCCGCCGCATCAGCACTGGTGAGACGGTCGCTCAGCCGCGGATGACCCTCTGGTCCGGATATGATTTCGCGCAAGCCTCTTTTATAACCCGGCGGGTGGGGGAAATTGAGTTCTGCGTCCCCTACGAGGGATTTTTCCAGGCCAACCTTTCCCTGCTTGACCGGCTTGTGGAACTGGTGGTTGCCAGGTGCGGGCCGGGCAGGACCAATCGCATTGTTGACTGCTACTGCGGGTCGGGCTTCTTCACTCTTTTTCTCGCGTCCCGGGGGTCCACCGTCTTCGGCATAGAAAGGGATGGCCCCTCCCTCGCGTGTGCCCGTCGCAATCTGAAGGACAACGGCATCTCCGGCGCGCGATTCTTCCGGGGACGGGTGGAAACGGTCCTGGAAGAGCGCTTCCGGGGCAGGGACGATGCCGTTGATACGGTCATTCTTGACCCGCCACGGGCCGGCTGCGCCGGGGCCGTTCTCAATACCCTGGTGGAACTGGGACCGGATCGAATCGTCTATGTCTCGTGCAATCCCGCCACCCAGGCCCGGGATATCAGGCGGCTCATTGAAGGGGGGTTCCTGCTGAAGGAACTCCAGCCGATCGACCTGTTTCCCCAGACCGCCCACATCGAGACGATCGCCCTCCTTGAGCGGTGCCGATAGGACACACATCCGTTTGACAGAGCCGCCATTTTTCCCTATAATTCGAAAATCATTCGTAAAAATTGTGCGGGTTGTCGCTCATATGCCGGGTACCTGCGAGTACGGAACGGTTATGATACCAGGACCGCTTGAGTGAGTGTTGATCCGCCGGCAGCGGTTCCGGAAGGCGCGTACCGGACCGTGGGTTCGTCAATGCTCCGGGAAAAAGGAAAGCCACAATGGAAGGAAGAGACCCTCATAAGGAACTGGAGGAACAGATTCTTCGCCTGAACAGCCGGATCGTGGACCTCGAGGAATCCATAAAGGGGTTCGAACGGAAAAACCAGTTCTTTGAGATGCTGATCAAGAGCCTGCCGGGACTTTTCTATGTCTTTGACGACACCTTCCAGATTCACAAGTGGAATAAAAATGTCGAGACCGTCACCGGGTATGACGCGCAGGAAATAATGACGCGCAGCATCTTTGAGATCTTTGACGGCGATGACCTGGTGCTCATACAGAAGGCCATCGAAAACGTCTTCCGCACGGGGACCGGCGTGGCCGAGGCAGACCTTGTCACGAAGGAAGGGCGGAGGATTCCCTATTTCTTCACGGGGGTCAGTGCCGAGATCGGGGGAATACCTTACCTGCTCGGCATGGGCCTCGATATCAGCAAGCGTAAAGAGGCCGAGAACTCCCTGCGCGAGTCAGAGGCGCTCTACCGGATATTTGCCGAACGCATGACCGAGGGGGTGGTGCTCTTCCACGAATTCAGGATCCTTTTCGTCAATAATGCTTTTGCCCTGATGCTGGGGTATTCCGAACCGGACGAGTTGCTGGGCCGGGACATCATGGGCGTGGTGGCCAAGGATTTCGAGATGTATTTCAAGGAGATGTTCGAATCCCTCGAGGCCGGCGTCTCCACTGAGCGGTTCTATCAGGCACGGTGGGGCATGCGGGACCACAAGGAGATATGGATCGAGGGACGGGGAAACCGGATCCAATGGAAGAAACGGCCGGCGGTTCTTCTCACGGCCCGCGATATCACCGAATCGAAGCTGAAAGAGATCACTATGCAGGAAGAGGCGGCCCACCTGAGACGTGAAAATATCACGCTCCGCTCTTCCATCCGCGACCGCTACCGCTTCGGCAACATCATCGGCAAAAGCGGGGCCATGCAGCAGGTGTATGAACTTATACTCAATTCCGCCGCCACGAACGCGAACGTGATCATCTACGGCGAGTCGGGTACGGGAAAGGAACTTGTGGCGAAGGCAATTCATGATATGAGCAGCCGCGCGGGAAAGTCCTTTGTGACCGTGAATTGCGCGGCCATTCCGGAAAGTCTTGTTGAAAGTGAGTTCTTCGGGCATCTTCGGGGGGCCTATACGGGGGCCCATAGTGATAAACAGGGCTACCTCGATTCCGCAGACGGCGGTACATTGTTTCTGGACGAAGTTGGTGAACTGGGATTGAACATGCAGGCAAAACTCCTTCGGGCCATAGAGGGGGGCGGGTATTCACCGGTGGGCGGCACCATAAGCAGGCACTCCGATTTCAGGATCATCGCGGCCACGAACAAGAATCTCCAGGAACTGTCGCGACGGGGGCTCATGCGGGAAGATTTTTTCTACCGTATCCATATCCTTCCGATCCACCTGCCGGCGCTGAGGAATCGCCGCGATGACATTCCGCTTCTGGTGGAACACTTTTTGCGGCTCTATTCGCCGGATCGAAAACTTCCGGCGGTCTCCGGGCAGGTCCTCGAGGCCCTGATAAATTACGACTGGCCCGGTAATGTGCGGGAGTTGCAGAACGTCATCCAGCGGTATCTCACAGTGAAGCGCATCGATTTCCTGACGCGAGCCCCGGGAGACGAGGGCATCGCGCCGGACAGGACGATCGACGCCCCGAGAAAGGAGGATCTTAGAACTCTGAACCTCCGTACGAATGTCGAAAACCTCGAAAGGGAAGTGATCCAGAGGACGCTTGAAGAGTATCACTGGAACCGTTGCAAGACCGCTGAGGCCCTCATGATATCCCGCAAGACCCTTTCGAGAAAGATGAAGCGGTTTGGTCTATCGTGACACATAATGGGTCACGATGACCCTTAATGAATGTCCCTCCCTTCAGAAACAACATAAATCAACGATAACAAATCATTACATCTTATTCAGAACCATAGGGAATGGGACATATCTGTCCCTACAGGCCTTTCTTCGTGGTCGGAATAAATGTAAACAATATCAATCTAATCAATGTGTTAATTGTAATTCGCGGGTTTCTGGCACCGAAATTGCTGTTTATTAAGCGGGTACAATGCCTTTCTCGGAACGGTTCGTCAATCGTCTAAAAAGAGGAGCAATTTGGGCGACCGCCCGTATGAAAGAGACGTGGGAACCGATTTTGTCCCGGGGGGATCTTCATGGGAGAGACGAACAAGATACGGGTTCTTATCGCCAAACCCGGACTGGACGGACATGAACGGGGGGCCCGGGTCGTTGCGTTCGGATTGCGCGATGCCGGGTTCGAGGTCATCTACACGGGGCTGCGACAGACACCCGATCAGATCGTGAACGCCGCGATCCAGGAGGACGTGAACGTGGTGGGACTTTCGATCCTTTCAGGGGCGCATCTCTCACTGACCCGGAAGGTCATGGAGGGATTGCGGGCCCGGAATGCCGATGACATCATGCTCATCGTCGGGGGTATCATCCCCGCCGATGACCTCCCGGCACTCAGGGAAATTGGTGTTTCCGGCGTATTCACGGCCGGCACCGCCATACCGGAAATAGCCGAGTTCATACGCCGGCATATCGCGGGGCCCTGAATATGAAAAATCGCCCTTTGAGCGAGGAGCCTGTCTTATGAATGACGATCGGAAGAGGATCGAAGAGGCCCGGCAGGTCTGGGAAGAGAAACTGTTGCATCCCCGGGTGAAGCGGTTTCGCTTATCTCAGAGCCCCACCCGCTTTTATACTCCCCTTGACCGGGGTGAAGACCGGTTTCTTGAAAAGGTCGGATTCCCTGGATGGTACCCCTTTACGAGCGGGAACAATCCCTTTGATTTCTGGCGGGCCTATGCCGCCGACGCGGCAAAGCTTGGGTTCCGGCCCGATTGGGGAGGCGCGGGAAGGGTCGGAAAATACGGTGGGTTCGGAACGGCCGCCGATTACCGGGATTATCTTCTGAGGATGCAGTCCATGGGGAGGAAAGGGGGGCCGAATATCGCCTTCGATCTGGTGACACAGTGCGGGTATGATTCCGACAGCCCCTATGCCGAGGGAGAGGTGGGACGTGTCGGTGTCGCCGTCGATTCCTTCAGGGATTTTCAGGTCATCTATGAAGCATATACAGGTGACCTGAACATCGACCGCGTCCCTTCAAATTACACCATCAACGCCCCGGCCGCCGTTATCATCGCCATGTACGCCGCGCTGGCGAAGAAGAGAGGCGTACCCCTGGAGGTACTGGAAGGAACGCCTCAGAATGATATCCTCAAGGAGTTCATTGCCCGCGGCACCTACATATTTCCACCTGCCCCATCAATGAGGCTGTTCAGGGACATCTGTGTTTTTTGCACGAAATACATGCCCAAGCTTAACATCTGCAGTATCGGCGGATATCACATCAGGGAGGCGGGTGCCACGAGAGTTCAGGACCTTGCCTTTTCCATGGCGAACGGGAAGGCCTACATCGAGGCTGCCCTGGAGGGCGGCCTTGCCATAGACGAATTCGCCCCGCAGATGACCTTCAACGCCTTTGGCGGCAGCATGGAAATATATCAGGAAATAGCCCTTCAACGTGCGGCGCGTCGCATGTGGGCGCGGATGCTCAAGGAACGTTTCGGTGCGGAAAATCCTCGCAGCATGATGATCCGCCAGCCGATAACGGCCCATATCGGCTGTTCAAGCACGACACTGCAGCGCCCCCTGAACAACCTGGCGCGAGCTGTCGTTGGAGGAATGGCGGCGGGCATGTCGGGCGGCATTCCCGGAGCCTACCCGCCATTTGACGAGCCTCTCGGCCTCGGCCATAGCCTCGAGGCGGTGCAGCTTCAGATAGATGCGACGCGCATCATGATATACGAGGCCAAGGTAGCCGATGTGGCTGATCCCTGGGCGGGCTCCTATTTCATGGAATCCCTGACGGACGAAACGGAGACGGCTGCCCTGGAGGAAATGGAAAAGATCGAGGACATGGGGGGGGCCGTGGAGGCCGTCAGCTACATGGCCGGGGCGGTTGCCCGGAGTGCCTATGAACGGCAGAAAAAGATAGAGAACCAGGAGGAGTTCGTCGTCGGGGTGAACTGTTTCACCGGGGAGACCGAGATGGAGGTGACCGTGAATAGGATGATGGAGGCCACCTATGATCCCGGGCTGATGCGGACCGCCGAGGAACGGCAGAAAGCCGCCCTGGAGCAACTGAAGAGGGAGCGGAACGACCGTGCTGTCTCGAACTCATTGAAAATGCTGGAGAAAAAAGCTGAGGACGTGGGTGAGAACGTCATGCCGGCCGTCTGCGAATGCGTGGAGAATGAAGCGACCCTGCAGGAGATCTGCGATGTTCTCCGCGGTGTTTTCGGTCAGGCGGAACCGATAAAACTCTGAGATGCACAGGATTGTGCGGAATAGAAGCATTCCGTGCGCGGGGGTGGAAACCATGGCAATGAGTGATGGGAACCTGACGCGAGTGCTGGCAGAATTTATAGCAGGCACAGAGGAAACCTCCATTCCCGAATCGGCCTATGAGCACGGCAAGGTCGCCTTCATGGACTGGATCGCCGTAACCATCGGTGGGAAGGATGATCCGCTCGTCGCAAAGCTCATCCGTTACGCAGGCCGCCTTGGTGGAGAGGAGCAGGCGACGATCATCGGTCACGGCATGAGAAAGAACGTCAGCATGGCGGCCCTGATAAACGGCTCGGCGTCGCACGTCCTTGATTACGATGACACGCTCGTCTCCTTTTTCGGACATCCCTCGGTGACACTTTTTCCGTCACTGCTCGCCCTCTCCGAGTGGCTCGGAAAAAGTGGAAGGGAATTCCTGACGGCCTATCTCATCGGTTTGCAGGCGGGGGCCACTGTGGGAGTCTGCGCCGGTCTCGATCACTACATGGCCGGATGGCATGCAACGGCGACCCTCGGTCATATCGCGTCTGCGGCTGGCTGCGCGAGGCTTCTGGGGCTTGATGAGGATCAGTCGGTCCATGCCCTGGGGATCGGTGGGACACAGTCATCGGGACTCAAACGGGTATTCGGGACCATGTGCAAGCCGTTTCACGCGGGAATGTCATCACAGGGGGGACTGACCGCGGCCCTGCTTGCAGCGGACGGCTTTACATCGGCGGAGGACATTCTTGAAGGGCCCCAGGGATTTTTCCAGGTTCTGAAGGGGGCAGTGAATGCCGACGCCGTTGGTCTTCTCGGTCTGGGCTGGGATGTACAGAATCTCTCACAGAAATATCATGCTTCCTGCCACGCCACCCACTCGCCCATCGAGGCCGCGCTGGCTGCCATGGCAGAATGGGGCGGCAGTGTCGATGATATCGGCGCCATCCGTGTCCACTCGTCGGAACTTGCCCTCAGCGCGGCGGGGAAAACGAAACCTCTCTCCGGTCTTGAGGGAAAATTCTGCATATCATACTGCGTCGCAAACGCACTGATCCGGGGAGAGACGGGGACCCGGATGTTCACGGATGAGAAGGTCGCCGATCAGACCGTGCGCTTTCTCATGGAAAAGATCTCCGTTTCCCGTGATCCTGCCATGATCGGCCTTGAATCCCGTGTCGAGTTGGAGACGAACAAGGGAACGGTCTATGAGAAATACTCCGATATCCTTCAGGAAACCCCGCCTCTCGAGACAAAGCGCCAGCGGGTGATGGGGAAATTCAACGATCTGTGCGAGCCGCTGCTCGGAGCGGAACGGGCGGCACGTGTCGCCGGGGCCGTTTCCTCGATAGAGCAGGTGAAGAACATGAGGATCCTGACGCAGGAACTCTGAAGGGTCCCCGCCTTTTCGGACCCCGGTCGTGATGTATGAAGGGAAGCGGGAAATGACCGTGATGGAAGACAGGGAGCTCGTTACCGATATTCAGCGGTTCTCCGTCAACGACGGTCCCGGATTCAGGACGAACGTATATCTGAAGGGCTGCCCGCTGCGGTGCCGATGGTGCCATAATCCGGAGACCATCGCCGTATATCCCGAAATATACTGGAAAAAGAGACTCTGCGTTCAGTGCGGCGCCTGTCTGCAGGCGTGTCCGAAGGAAGCGATCAATCCGCCTGTCGATCCGGTGCTTGCCCGTCAGGAGGATTCCCCCTACCACAAGATCATTCGTTCCCGCTGTGACCTGTGCATGAAGTGTGTCGACGCGTGCAGCTACGATGCCCTGGAAATCGTCGGACGACCCATGACGGTAAAGGAAATTCTCGACGAAGTTGAGAAGGACCGGCCCTTCTATGACAACTCCGGCGGCGGCATGACGTTGAGCGGGGGGGAACCGACGGCACACGCGGATTTCTCTGAAAAATTGCTGAAGGAAGCCCGCAGGCGGGGGATCCACACCTGCCTTGATACCAACGGATTCTGTCCCTGGGAAGTTTTTGAGCGTTTGATCCCGGACGTGGACGTCGTGCTCTATGACATAAAGCATCTTGATCCGGCGAAACATGAAGAGATGACGGGAGCCGGGAACGAGATAATTCTGGCCAATCTTGAGAGACTGCTCTCGGCCGGTGCCCAGGTCTGGGTCAGGGTCCCCGTTATCCCCGGATTTAACGACGACATGGCATTTCATCAGGAGCTGGCGCGTTTTCTGCTGGATGTTCCGCGGCGGGTCTGCCGGGTCGACCTTCTTCCCTATCATAACTGGTGCCAGGACAAGTATGGATGGCTAGGGATCGACTGGGAAATGAAAGAGATAGAATCGGCGGACCCCGGTTTCCTTGAAATATTTGCCGATATCTATCGAGAGGAGGGATTGAAGGCCACCGTCGGCGGTTCCGGCTTTGAAGAGGCCGGCTCGGCCTCAGGCGGGTAAAGCGGGAACGGGGCGGCGGGTATAACCGCTGCCGTATGAACCGTGCGGTCCCCGAATGCAAAAGGGGATCGAGAGATATGTATGAAAATACGGGAGAGACCCGGTGAAGGAGGTGAAACACATGCCTACATGCGAAGAGTGCAAGAATTTTTTTCCTATCGAGGACGAGCCCCGCAAGGGTGATTGTGTGGAGCGGGTTGTCGATCCCCGGCAGGCGTATTACAAGGCGAAGCCCGTGAATGCCGATGATGATGCGACCACGTGTCCGTCATTTCAGAAAAAATAACGGGAACAGCCTTAAAATGGCCGAACCGGAAGCCCGTAACACAGTTCCATTACATTACACAATAAATTCCTTATCCGGTGCGGTGCGGTTCGGGGGTGTCTCTGAACAGTTGAAAAAAAGGGGGATTGTCATGGCGGAAACAGCGGTCAGTATAAAAGAACTGGAAGAAAAACAAGAATGGTGGTGGGTCGCTGAAAAGAAACGTTCGGCGCGGCTTGACTACCTGAGAAAGGCGATGTGGAAAAAGGGTGCCATCGGAGGTCTGTATCCCCAGGGACTGTATGTCGATCTTGAGCGTCCCGTGCTGCAGACCGAAAAGGCGAAAGAACTTGAAAGGTCCCCGGACCCCTATGTGATCAAGTTCGCCCAGATACTTGCCCATGTTCTCGACAACAAGACGATTTTCATTACCGACCACGCGCAACTCGTCGGGTATCTGGGGAGCGCGCCGAACATGATCTCCTGGGACCCCACGCTTGCCGCGGTACTGAATCACGAGGTCGTCAATGATCCGACCTGTCTCCCCGAGCCCCTGGAAGAGAGCCTGAAAACGATCTCGGAGGTGGCCGATTACTGGGCGGGGAAATCGGACCTGGACAAGATCATGCCCTATCTGGACCTTGACGATGCCATGAAGGTTCTCTCCGGCGCCATCGGCTGGGGTGTGCCGCTCTCCAGAGGGGGCTACTCCGGAAAGGATTACGAGTATATCATGACCGGTACGCATGCCTTTGAGGATATCATCGAAGACCTTGATCGACGGATCGATGAAGCCGACGCGAAGGCGCATGAACCGGGAGCTTCGAAAGAGATCAGCGATCTCTATGACAAGATCAATATGTGGGAAGCAATGAAGATAGCCCTGGAGGCCGGTATCCGGCACGCGAAACGTCATGCCCGGCTTGCGCGGATCATCGCGGAGCATTTCGAGACCGACAATGACAGACGGGAAGAACTGCTGAAAATCGCAGAGACCTGCGAACGGGTGCCTGCAAAGCCTCCACGGACCCTGCAGGAGTCGCTCCAGTACGATCTCTTTATCCAGCTTTTCAGCAGAAACGAAGCGATCGAGGGGGCCTGGCCGGCGAGACCGGACTATTACCACGGGCCCTATTATGAAAAGGAAGTTGACATCGACAGGACGCTGACAAAGGAGGAAGCACTTGACCTCGTCGGTGAATTCCTTATCCGTGCCGCGGAAGTGTCCCAGTACAAGGTCAAATGGGCCCGCGAGGGGCTCCAGGGGATCGAGGGAACATGGGTGTGGACGCTGGGCGGCGTCAAGAAGGACGGCAGTGACGCGTGCAACGGCATGACGCTCGCGCTCCTTGAAGCCGCGAGACTGGTAAGGGTGGCGAATCCCACCTTTGCGTTCAGGTGGCATCCAAAGGTGTCGGACGAAGTGATGAGAGAGATCTTTGAATGCATCCGGCACGGCCTCGGATATCCTTCGATACGGAATGACCCGGTGCTTATCGCGAATGCCATGAACTGGCACGGGCATCCCATAGAAGAGGCCCGGACCTGGGCCCACCAGGCATGCATGTCTCCAGCGCCGTGCACCAAGCATGGTTTTCAGCCCATGAGAATGGCGAACGCTACCGTCAATTGCGCAAAGATAATCGAGTATGTCTTCACGAGCGGGTTTGACCCTGTCGTGAACATGCAGATCGGTGCCGAAACACCGGATGCAGCCACATACACGAGTTACGAGCAGGTCTTCGATGCCTGGGTGACGCAGATGAAGACCGTCTTCAGTATCCTTGTCCGGCCGGTGAACAGGGCGCGGATACTGGCACCGAAGATGACACCGAGACCATTTCTGTCGGCGGTATCGGAGCGGTCGATCGACAGCGGCCTGGACGTATGCGATCCTTCCATAAGCCGCGGCAACGCGTGGATAACGGCGTTCACCTGGGTGGAGAACGCGGACAGCCTGGCGGCGATCAAGAAACTCGTTTTCGATGAGAAGAAATACACCATGGCCGAGCTCAAGGAAGCCCTCGCGAACAACTGGGAGGGCAGGGAAGAAATGCGCCTGGATTTCGTGAAGAATGCGCCCAAGTGGGGAAATGACGATGATTACGTTGACGCCATTATGCTCGATTGCCTGCACGAGGCGGCAAAGTTCTCAAGGGAACTCAAGTGCCCCTGCGGAAACACCTGGCCAATCCTTCCCGAGAACGTCAGCGGTAACATCCACTACGCGAATATCGTGGGGGCCCTGCCGAACGGCCGCAGGCTCGGTGACGCTCTCTATGACGGCGGGATTTCCCCCGGACCGGGGCTTGACAAGAAAGGACCCACGGCGGTGCTGAAGTCATGCTCCAAGATAGACCATATTTCGGACGGCAGGGCCTTTCTGCTGAACCAGCGGTTGTCGCCGACCCAGCTTGCCGGAGAAAAGGGATACCAGCTCTGGAAGACATACATGAAGACCTGGGCTGATCTCGGGCTGGACCATGTTCAATTCAACTGCGTGTCCGATGAAACCCTGAGAAGCGCCCAGAGAGACCCTGAGAAATACCAGGAGGTCATCGTGCGGGTGGCAGGATACAGCGCGCATTTCGTGGATATCAGCCGCAAGACACAGGATAACATCATACAGCGGACGGTCCAGGGACTGGGATAAGGTGCGGTAAAGGCGGGTATGTCCTTTCCGTGAAAGAGTGTCCGTCCCACGGATGAACAGGAATACGAGGAGGCTGTGACATGGCGCGAAAAAGCCGTCAGGATTACGCAAAAGCATCAGGGGTGTTCGGCCTGCAGCCCGGGAAATTTAGCACCGTCGAAGATACGGAAACAATTCCGGAGAGACCCTGTGGTCTGTGCAAGCACTTTCTGGAAAGCGCGTGGTCGAGCGATGGAAGGGGAAGCTGCAAGCTTTTGAAAGAGGGTTCCGATATCACCTGTGATCCGCCTGTCTTTGTTCTGGAGGGGAAAAACGGGTACATGATGAGGATCCTTACCGATGCCTCGAGGTGCACCTATTACGAGCGAAACGAGTTTATCGACAAAGACGGGTATGAATGCAGCGATCCTGCGTTCAGAAGGTTCATACGGCAATTCAGGGACAAGTGAGGAATTGCTTCACAGAATAATGCAAAAGGAGGACGTTATGAAATGTCCTGAATGCGGACACGAAGCTCCCGTTGCGGAATTTCGATATCTTTATAATGCACGCATTGATTCCTCGGTAAGCATTAGGCAGTGCACACAATGCCAGGCCTGGCTCGCCGTCGATGAACTGGCGGGTACGGCGAATCAGACGGTCGGTCCGGGAGAGGCCCCGTGGGGGAAATCGGCCGGCATCGAGGGCCTCGCGGAGGACGCATGAACCGGGGAAGAGTATCTCCGCGGAAAGTACAGGGAGTTCCTCGGGCAGGGGGGATGTGCCATGGATCTTGTGTGCCGGATATGCGGGTATCACGGGGACTACCGGGATTTTGATTATCTGTGCAGGAACGGGTGACCGGCCACCGGGGAATCTGATCTCCGGAGATGCCCCAGGTGCGGGGCTGAATGCGTTTTTTCCCGGTCCGAGTCCCTCGAAGATGAGGAAACCCGGATGAGAGAGCTTTCCCGGGAACTGGCCTTGATAACCCGGGGCGACGGGCCGGCACGCCTGGCCGAGGCGAAGAGAATAATCAGAACGCTTCACGAAATGAACAGGCGGTGGAACATACAGCGGCTCAATGAATTTCTCCGTGCGCGGCAGAAGGAACTCTTTTTCTGATGGTGCAAGGTTGCGCGGAGAGGCTGTTTTCGGCAACGGGAGGGACCGGCAGGATGGCTGCGACGTGATCTCGAATCTGCGAAAGGGGGCGTAATGACTCAGACTGACAGGGATTTGGCGGTTCCGAAGAAGGAGCGGCATTTTTTTCTCAGGCAAGAGGTCATTGAAAACCTTGAAAGGGTGGAGAAACTCTCGCAGCGGCATCCCGTGAACGTTCTGGTGACGGGAAAACAGGGGTGCGGTAAATCCACCCTTGTCCGCCAGTTCGCGGCCCGGAACAAGCGGCCATTCGCCGTTTTTCAGATCGGCATCCTTTCCGAACCCGGACAGCTTTTTGGAGAGCACCGGCTCAGGGAAGGTGAAACGTACTATCAGAAATTTCTCTTTCCCCGAGCGATCCAGACACCCGGTTGCGTCATTCACCTGGAGGAGATCAACCGGCCCGAGCACCCGAAGGCATTGAACATGCTTTTTTCAGTACTTTCGGAAGACCGAAAGGTATGGCTCGATGAACTCGGTCTTCTTTCGGTCGCCCGGGGTGTGGTTTTTTTTGCCACGCTTAACGAGGGTGATGAGTTCATCGGGACGGAAATGCTCGATTCGGCGCTCCGCGACCGTTTTTATGTCTCGATGCTTGATTATCTGCCCGCCGACGTAGAAATGAAAGTTCTGTACCTCAAGGCGGGCATCGACGAGGCCGATGCGCTGACGATCGTGAACGTGGCGAACCGTCTCCGCGGCCATGCACAGGAACCGATGGTCGTATCGACCAGACATACGCTGATGATAGCCGAAATGGTCAATGTGGGAGCAACGATAAAGGAAGCTTTTATCAACAGCCTTCAGATCAACCCCGATATTCTCGAGTCCGTCCTGCTGTCCCTGCACGCTGAACTGGGATTGAGGGAGAAGGAGGCGGCAAAGGTCTACGCCCTGTACTGATGAATAGAGCAGGCATGGAAGAGTCAACAGAACAGAGGGCCGGTGTATCTTCCGGGATGGAAGGCCTTTCCGAATTCTGGCGCAGGAACACATCGACGCTTGAATCCGTGGAACTTGCCTGCCTGTTGAAGGCGCTGCGCAAGGTGACCGGTCATCTCGGGCCGAACGCCGGGACCGTCGAATACCCGGGCATGTCCCGCGGGGCAGTCCCCTCGATCATCATAGACCCGGGCCTTGTGGTGGGACGATACCCCGTACCGCCGGAACGGGTCGACGAACTGGTGGGACTGGTGACCCACGAAGCGCTTCATCGTATTGAATGGAGCGAGTATCTCTGGAAGCGCCTGGAACCGGATTTTCAGAGCATGGGCCCGGTGCCACTCGTGATATTTCAAAAGATCATTCATACCGGTGAAGACATCTATGTCGATATGACAGCTGACAGAACGGTTTTCGGCCTTTACACGGCGAAGGTACGGCGCATCGTGTTCGATTCCCTGAGGGAGAAGGCGAAACCGGTCCCGCCGTCCATCGACCGGCTCATGTATCTCTGGTGGACCGCCTCCTGGGAGAGGGATGAAGGGTCGCCCGGGGACGATGTCTACCGGGAACCGCTCAGCGCATTGTTGTCTCTTTCCCGGTGTTTGATGGAAGTGATGAACGAAAGCACCGGACCGGTCGCGCGGTGTGAACGACGCGCGGCACTGTATCGTGAAACCTGGAATGACCTGGGTGAGTCCCTCTTTTCGTGGATGGTGCTCGATAAAAGACTTCAATGGTACCCCGTTGCCGTGG
Source organism: Deltaproteobacteria bacterium (assembly GCA_016933965.1). Taxonomy (NCBI): domain Bacteria; kingdom Pseudomonadati; phylum Myxococcota; class Myxococcia; species Deltaproteobacteria bacterium. The sequence goes on from JAFGTS010000029.1 coordinate 27,742, forward strand.
CGGAAAGAGTACACTGCGGCACCGTTCCGCCCGGGAGGGAGCATAAGGAACTTCCCCCGGTGCTTCTTCGCAGAATAGAAACGGAATTGGCGGTCACGTCGTCGGATATCACGCCGCTCATCCGTTCCGTTACGGGATACGACGACGATGATGTGGTCCCCACCTCCCGGTGGGATTATCATATCCCCGCCTATCCCGTCGTGGACCGGCATCTTGTGGGACGTCTCAGGGAAATATTCCGGCGGTACGCGAAACGCCGGCGTACCGTGAGCCGCGGTCTTGCAAGCGGTGTTATCGATGCCCGCCGTCTTTATCGGGCGGCCACGACAGGAGCCTGCTTCAAGATGGCCGGCACCGTACCGAGCCTTGACTGGAACGTGACCTTTCTCATGGATGCGAGCGGTTCAATGAGAGGGAGTACCTGGCGCATCGTAGAGAACACCGTTGCCACCATTCACCGGGCGCTTCTGGGACATCAGAGCCGACTCCAGGCCTATGCCTACTTTGAAAGGGACGGTGTGTGCATGATTTCCCGGCTTATCAAGGGGAGGCGGCTCTTTTCCGTGCCGCCCGGAGGACAGACCGCATCGGGACAGGCGATCATCGCGGCGGCCCTTTTTATGTCCTCCGAACACACCCGCCGGCTCCTCGTGCACGTCACCGACGGAGAATCGAATTTCGGTGTCCCCGTGCAGTGCGGGATCGAGTTCTGCGCGCGGGAAGGCATTCACCTGATCACGCTGGGATGCGGGTGCCGGGACCGGAAAGCGATGGTTGATCAATATGGCAGATCGATCCAGTTTTTTGATCATTTCGACCAGCTTCCCCAGGCGATCGAAAAACTCCTGAGACGGTCCTTCCTGTACGGGTTGTTGCCCTGATGACAGGGGTGCGTTTCATGAAGCGGAGACAGCCATGAATGAAGAACATATTCTTGTAACGGATCAGAAGGAGCATATCGGGACCATCGTATTCAACCGGCCCGGACGGAGGAACGCCCTCTCGCCGGAATTGCTTGCGAAGGTACATCTGACCCTGCGGGAGTGGGCGGCGGAAGATAATGTCCGGGCCGTGGTCATCACCGGAGGTGCCGGGAACATCTTTTCATCAGGTTACGACATCGCCGCGATCCCGACGGACCTGACACCTGAGATCGCGCAGATACTGAAGAACAGCAACCCCCTGGAACTTGCCCTGAACGGCGTGAGGAATTACCCCTATCCCACCATAGCCATGATCGGGGGCGACGTGTTCGGCGCGGGTCTCAACCTGGCGATGTGCTGCGACATCCGTATCGGTGTCGATACCATGCGGGCGGGTATGCCGCCGTCAAGGCTCGGACTTGTCTATCATCCCGAAGGAATACGGCAGTTCGTCGAGGTCCTGGGAATGGCGCGGGCCCGGGAGGTCTTTTTTGCCGCCCGGAACTACCGGGGGCAGGATGCACTGGCCATGGGCCTTGTCGATCATATTGTTCCCGCGGCACAGCTTGAATCCGTCACCTATGAACTCGCCCGTGACATCGCCTCTCGGGCGCCGCTCTCCCTGAAAGGCATGAAGAGAATATTCAACATGTTCGGTGATACGGTCGTTCTGAGTGATGAACAGGTTGCCGAAGCGGAGCGGCTCATCATGGAAGCCTTTAACAGCGATGATCTGAAAGAAGGACAGGCGGCTTTTTTTGAGAAACGGAAGCCGAAATTCACGGGACGATGAGTGGCTGAAAACAACGAAAAAGGACCGGACCGGTGAGCGCCCGCTCCCGGCGGGTGAACCCGGTGAAATGAACCACCGGTCATGGAGGGAGGAAGATCATGTCTGTACAATGGGGCATCGGATACATTCCCTACAAACGGTTTCTGCTGTCTCCTGACAGTACGGCGATCATGTATGAGGACGAAGCGGTCACCTACCGGCAATTGAACGAGGGCATCAATCGTTGTGCCCACCTCATGCAGAAGCGGAGTATCAAGAAAGGTGAACGGGTCGCGGTCCTGCTCCTTAATTGCGTCGAATTCCTTGAGATCTATTTCGCGTCGGCGAAACTCGGTGCCATATTTGTTCCTCTGAACTGGCGGCTGGCGGGTCCTGAACTGGAATATCAGCTCAACAACTGCAGCGCCCGGATGCTTGTTTTTCACGATTCGTTCCTGGGAAGTGTGGACCTGATCCGGACCCGCCTGAAGGTCGAGGAGGACAAGTTCCTCTACCTGAGAAGTGGAAGTCCTGAACTTCCCGGCCTTGAACTGCCCCGGTGTCCCGATTGGGCCGGTGACTACCGGGAACTGGTCAGCGACCAGTCCGCGGAGGAACCGTCCCCCGACCAGCCGGTCACCATGGATGACCCGCTCGCGATTCTCTATACCTCGGGGGTGACCGGTGCTCCGAAAGGAGCCGTGCTCTCCCATCAGCAGACCTTTTTCAAGAATTTCCAGATCGGTCTCTTCATCGATGGTCATCCCACCGATGTGATCATCGCGCAGATGCCCCTCTTTCATTCCGGGGGCCTCTTTATCGTTACCACGCCCGCTCTGAGCATGGGAATGACGATCGTCATGCGCAGGGGGTTCGATCCAAATGAATTCGCCGAGGATATCCAGCGATACCGGGGCACCATCGTCTTTGCCCTGACCACCATGTGGCGCATGATCCTTGAAACGGGAAAACTGGACGAGATCGACTCGAGCAGCGTACGATGCGTTGTGGGCGGCGGCGAGCGCACACCCTTCAGCCTCTTCGAGGACCTTGCCGCGCGGGGTCTTTACATGCAGCAGGGATTCGGTCAGACGGAAAACTCGGCCATGATGGTGGTCCCGCGGGAAGACATACAGCGGAAACTCGGGTCGATCGGGAAGCCGGGATTTTTCACCGATATCTGGATCGCCGGTTCCAATGGGAGGCGGCTGCCGCCGGGTGAGATCGGAGAGATCGTGGCCCGCGGCCCCACCGTAATGAGCGGGTACTGGAACATGCCCGATGAGACGGCGCAGGTGATGGAAAACGGTGTCCTTCACACGGGCGATCTGGGATACATGGACGAAGAGGGATTTTATTACATTGTCGATCGGGCGAAGGATATGTACAGGAGCGGCGGCGAGAATGTTTATCCCGCCGAGGTCGAGAAGATACTCGCCCTCCACCCGAAGATCTCAATGGTGGCTATTATCGGGGTCTCCGATGACAAGTGGGGTGAAACGGGAATGGCCTTCATCGTTCCCGTTCGGGGTGAAAACCTGACGGAGGAAGAAGTTCTTGGTTTTCTCGACGGCAAGGTGGCCCGTTACAAGTACCCCACCAGGATCAGGTTCATGGATGAACTGCCGCTGACGGCGACCATGAAGGTGAAAAAGGGGGAATTGAAGAAACGGTATGCATGAGGCCTGCGCAAAGCGCGGCAAAGAGGTCCGGTCATGGATGACAGATATCGTGAAAGCCTGGAACGGGTAAGAAATATAAAAGCCGCGGCCCGGCAGGGCGGTGGTGATGAAAAGATCACCCGGCTCCATGAAAAGGGAAAAATGTCGGCCCGGGAACGGGTGGCATATCTCCTGGACGAGGAAAGTTTTGTGGAACACAACCTCGTGATCGGCCATCTGGAAGGTATTCCCGCAGACGGCCTTGTCGCGGGACACGGGACCATCGCGGGCAGGACGGTCTGTGTGTATGCGCAGGACACGACGGTCAGGGGCGGTTCCATCGGCCCCATGCACGGGTTCAAGATGTACCGGACCATTGAGTGGGCGCTCGACATGGGAGTTCCCTGCATCGGTATCCTCGATTCTCCGGGCGCCCGCGTACCGGACATGGATTCCCGCAGTGTTTTCGGCGAGGCCATGGAAAAACACGGTGGTGCCGTTTTCTATCCCAACACCCAGGCCTCGGGGTTGATTCCGCAGATTTCCGCCGTCATGGGGAGTTGCGCGGGAATATCCGTGTATTCACCGGCCCTGACGGACTTCATTTACATGGTGGACGGGCAGAGCCACATGTTTGTCACCGGTCCCGCCATCGTCGGTGTCGTGACGGGGGAAACCGTCACCAAGGATGAACTGGGCGGGGCCGAAATGCACTGCAGAAAATCGGGACTGGCGGACGGCAGGTTTCCCGGTGAACGGGAACTTCTGGATGCCGTCAAGGAACTACTGACCTACCTGCCGCAGAATGCCGATGAAAGCCCGGCAACTATTGATGCCGGTGATGACCCGGAACGATCGACGGAAGAACTGATCGACATCGTTCCTTCCTCGTCTTCGCGGGCATATGATGTACGCAAGGCCGTTTCCTGCATTGTCGACGGCGGTCGTTTTTTCGAGATCAAGGCCGAGTTCGCCCCGGAGGTAGTGGTGGGGTTTGCGCGGCTTGGCGGCATGGCGGTCGGGATCGTCGCCAACCAGCCGCGGGTGCTCGCGGGGTGCCTGACCGTGGACAGTTCGGACAAACAGACCCGGTTCATGCGGTTCTGTGACTGTTTCAATATCCCCCTGATCATGCTCGTCGATACTTCGGCCTATCTGCCGGGAAAGGACCAGGAACAGAAAGGCCTGATACGGCATGGCGCCAAGGTCCTCTACGCGCTCTGCGAATCGACGGTGCCCCGGATCGGACTCGTGATGCGCAAGGCTTACGGGGGTGGTAATCTGGGAATGGGCGTCATACCGGGCCAGACGGGAACCGACATGCTCTATTACTGGCCGACGGCCGAACTGGGTGTCATGGGGGCTCAGGCTTCGGTCGAGCTCTATTTCGGTGATGCCATTGCAAAGGCTGAAAATCCCGAGGAAATGCGGGAACAGCTCCTCTCGGCATACCGGGAACGGTACGCCAACCCGTTGCGGGAAGCCTCGGCGAATCCTTTCATCAATGATGTCATAGAACCCCGCGACACACGGCGGGCCCTTATCAGGTCCCTGCGATTCCTGTCGACGAAACGCCGACCGCCGCGGTACCCGAAGCGTCACGGGAACATGCCCGTGTGACCATCAGGTCCCCCATCACCTTTTCCAGAGGAAACAATCTTCCAGTTGGGGGCTGAAAAGAGGTACAAATCTGTAACCTTTCCCCGATTCATACGTTATAATGGCAACATGGACCGCTCCGGTGAATTTTACAGAGAGTACAGGGACAGGATCTTTTCCTATATCATGCGATTGACGGGAGATCACTATCTGTCCGGTGATATCATGCAGGAGAGTTTTACCCGGTATTACGCGCGATACGGGAAAGGAGAGAAGAATCCGAAGATCCTGTACAGGATCGCCAGGAACGTCCTTATCGATCACCTGAGAAAGAGGAAGATGGAAGAAGAGGTCGGGGATGATACTCCCGATCGTTCGGAAGACGCCGAAAGGCGGTACGTCGTGAAGGAAGAATATCAAAACGTGCTGAAAGCCATACAGAAACTGAACAAGGATGATCAAAACATTCTCGCCCTGGTACTGGACGGTGAGTTTTCATACCGCGATATTTCCGATATGACCGGTTTCAGCGAGACGAACGTCAAGGTTCGGGTTCACCGGGCGCGGGTGACGCTGAAAAAATTGATGATGGAAGGTGATGCATGAAGGATTATCTGATCAGCATGTTCATCGATGATGAAATGGATATTGACGAAAAAATGGAATTCGTCCGGCTGATCCACGAAGAAAGGCCGTTCAAGGATGAGACCGTCGGGCTTCTCTCACAGGAAAAGCTGCTGCGCTCGGACCTGATCGAGAATGCCCCCGCCTTTGTTCATAAAGGAAGCAAACGATTCCTCCTTCCCCGCTGGCGGAAGTTCTTCCTCCCGGCCGGTGTGCTTGGATCGGCCCTTGCCGCCGCTCTCCTGGTGGTGGTCCTTTTTTCGGTTTTCACGCCCCTTTCCGTGACGGAAAGGCCGCCGGTGGTTTCCCATCGCTTCGTCATCTATGAACCCGACGCAAATACTGTAGAGATCGCCGGCAGTTTCACGGACTGGAAAACACTTCCGCTCAAGCAGGTGGCGGAGAGCGGTTACTGGGAGATCACCCTTGACGTATCCGGGGGGGAGCATCGGTTTGTCTACATTCTTGACGGTGAACGGGAGTATGCCGACCCGACGGTCCTGGCACGGGAACGGGACGACTTCGGCGGCGAGAACTCTATCCTGCGCGTGGGGGTATAATGCTGAGCATGAAAATGAGCTGTTTCTTCATTCTTATTCCGGTGCTTCTCAGTGCTGGATGTTCCGTGCACTCCTATAAACTCACCGGTGACACGGTGCATCTCTATCTCAGGAAGGACACGGCTCGGGAAGTATATTTCGCGTCTTCACTGGATGGGTTTGTGCTCCATGAGGCACGAAAACGACCGGGCGGTGACTGGGAGATCGTTCTGCCCGGGGGAAATGTGGAATTCCGGTATTTCTATGTCGTGGATGGGGAGGTCTATGTGCCGGCGTGCCGGTTCAGGGAACGGGATGATCTCGGATCGGAAAACTGTCTCTATGTGCCGGGCATGTAACCGATCGTCGCGATGATCGTTACACTAGTAAACATGATTGAAAGGAATCGAGATATGAAAAAAATATGCGTTCTGGTGACACTGCTCTTCTTCTGCGCGGCACCGGCCTTTGGCGATGTGGTTCAGGACGGTCTTTCAGATCAGGCATCGGAGAGGATCATGAACGGCACCAGGGCCCTGATCGCTGCCGGGATGGATGAAGATGCAGCAGTACATCTGACACAGGCAATGATCGGAAGTCACATGAGCGAGGAACTGACATTGCGAGCCCAGGGGGTTTTGAAAGACGCGGCCTCGGAGGGATTGCCCCTGGAGCCGATCATGAACAAGGCGTATGAAGGCATGGCCAAGAAGGTTCATGCCGACAGGGTGGTCCGTGCGATGGAGGCGGTGCGTTCGCGGTACGCGTATGCCTATGAGAAGGTGGGGTTGCTTGTGCAGGAACGGTCACACCTGCGGTCGGCAGGCGATATTCTTGCCGACGGCCTTGCCGCCGGACTCGGTCCTGAAGATGCCCAGCGGCTCGTGACTCGACTGCGTGACATGAAACGGGACCGGACACAAGAGGAGGTTGAAGCATTGGCGGAGGAGACCTTCAGGACGACACGGGATATGGCCCGTGCCGGTGTCTCTTCGTCCCTTGCAACGGAGACGCTCATGCAGGCGCTGCAGCATCGTTTCGGTGTGAGGGAAATGGCCATGCTGAGAGCGTCCTTTATGAGAGGGATCGAACGATCGGAACCCAACCGGCTGGCGCAGAACTATGCTGCGAGGATCGGACGGGGAGAACAGGCCGGAAGTCTTGATTCATCCGGTTCCGGCTCCGGAAAGGGAACCGAATCTTCCGGCGGTTCGGGCAGCGGCGCATCCGGCGGTACGGGAGGTGGCAGCGGGTCCGGTAATAGCGGGTCTGACGGTGGAAATTCCGGAGGTCATGGAAATGGCGGTTCCGGGAAGGGCAGTGGAAGGAACTGAAAAATGCCGGTTCGGGTCGGAGTTCGCTACGGTGTGTACAGCACGACAAGACAGCGGGTCGGCTCGTCCGAGATGCTTTTCAGCTTGTGAGGTGTTTCGGAATTGAAGTGGATCGACTCGTGGGGTTTCAATTTGTGCGGCCGGCCTCCCAGGATCAGTTCGAGCTCGCCTTCCATCACGTAGATGAATTCTTCCCCTTCATGCTTGTACGCCACCGGTTTGTGAACCTGCCTCGGGTCGATGGTGACCATGAAGGAGCGGAGATGTTCATTTACGGCGCCCGGAGTGAGCGTCTGATATGAGTAGTTCTGGGTCCGTTTCGTGAATTGCTGTGCCCGCTGTTCCTTGATGACCGTTTTCTCGCTCTCATGAAGGAATGTGCTCGGGTCGATCTTCAACGCCCGGGAGAGACGGAGAAGAAAGGCGACGGACGGTGAGATCTCGTCCTTTTCGAACTGCTCGATGGATTCCGGCGACTGCCCGGTCGCCTGGGCGAGGGATTCTCTCGTCCATCCCTGCGATTCCCGAAGCTTCAGCAGCTTCTCACCGAAGCCCGAAAGCGGTCTTTCTCCCTCCTGGGTGACTTCCTGGAGGGTGTCCGCCAGCGTACGCATCAGGACCTGTTTCACCTTTGCCGTCAGCACCGGCAGAAAGGTCGCCGCGTCGGCGACGATGCCCACGTCGGCCACCTGAAAGATCGGCGCGTTGGGGTCGCGGTTGACGGCCATTATCGTCCCCGATTCCATGATGCCCGCCGTGTACTGGACGGCTCCCGAGGTGCCCGCCGACAGGAGAAGCCGCGGCCGGATGCGCTTGCCCGTCTGTCCGATGAGCCGGTCTTCCGTCACCCAGTGCTGGAGGATCGGCGGGCGCGTTGCGCCCACGTCGCCGCCCAAGGCGGCCGCAAGCTCCCGTACCATGCTGAATCCGTCGGCTGAACCGAGGCCCGCCCCCCCGACGACAACGACCTGAGCGTCCTCCAGGCGTTTCCGGTCCTTTGCCTCGTACGCACGTGAAAGCAGTTTGACTCCCCGCGGGGTTGCTAGATCCCTTACGGCGATCCGTTCTACCGTCCCCGGAACACCTTGTGTTTCAACGGGTTGAATACCCTGGGGTTGCACGGTGGCGAAGCCGGTATCCTGAAATTCCCCGGCATAGGTTATCTCGGCAAGGATCTCACCGCCCCAGGATGGACAGGCGGCAATGAAATCTCCGTCCTTGTACGTAAGGTCGATGCAGTCGGCGATCAGCCCGGTGGCACGAAGCCGGGCGATCCGGGCTGCCAGTTCCCGTCCGAAATCAGTAAGGGCGAAGAGGAACAGCAGGGGGGACGCCGATGCAACGGCATTGGACATGACGGGGGCATACAGGTCTGCCCGGGGATCTTCCAGCTTGGAATGGTCAAAGAGGTAAACCCTGTCCGCTCCATGGGAAAGGCAGTTCCGGGATGCCTCATCGACGGACAGGCAACCGAGCGCGTCTCCGGCGGCACGCTTTCCGGAATCCCCCGCAATGACCGCCGCCGTCTTTGCCGACGCCGTCCGGGCAAGCCTGCGGGCCTTGGCCATGACCTGGAGGCTCAGGTTGAAGTGCCGTTCGTTTCTCCTGTCGATGAACACCCAGATTTCCCGGTCTTTTCTTCTTCCCATCATGGCTTACCCGACCAATCCGGATTCCCCTATCAACTTGACCACCCGGTCGGCCTGTTCTTCCGTTGTTCCCTCGATGAATTCACACCGTCGCTCCCGTGAGACCCGTTTCATGGAAAGCACTTTCGTGGGAGAGCCAACGCTTCCCACCGAGGCGGAGGTGATCGGGATGTCATCGAGGGTCAGGATCTCAATACCTCTTTCGGAATATGCATCATCGATTCCCCTGAGGGGGATGTCCCGGGGTCGTACCGATGAAGGATCGATCGTGAGCACCGCCGGAAGCGCAACTTCATAGATCTCCCTGAATTCATCCATTTTCCGTTCAACCCGCAGGGTCTTCTTTCTTACCGCAAGGGAGCAGGCGCCGGTGACCAGCGGCAGGTTCAATGATACGGCCGTTTGGGGGCCGACCTGTCCCGTGTCGCTGTCAGCCGTTCTGGTGCCGAAGACGACCAGATCAAAGGGAGCCAGGGCCGTTATCGCCCCGGCGAGGGCCGTTGATGTGGCGAGCGTATCGGAATCGGCAAGACGCCGGTCGTTCAGAAGGACGCCCCGGTGAACGCCCATGGCCATGGCCTCGTAAAGCACGAAGGCACAGGATCCCGGTCCCATGGAAAGGGCCGTCACGGTGCCCTTGCGTTCCCCGGCGATCGTCAGCGCCGTCTCGAGTGCCACCCGGTCAAAGGGATTCATCTCTGCCGTGTCCGCCGTCCGGACGATCCCGTTGTCGGGTGCCTTCGTCAACACCGGCTTTATACAGGCGATAATGTGAAATCCCATGCAGTGTTCCTTCCTGCCGCCGGACCCGTCCGTTACTCGTATTCGCTCAGGACGGACCGCGCGATGACGATCTGATGAATTTCCGATGTTCCCTCGTAGATCCGGGTGACCCGTGCATCCCGGTAATATCGCTCCACGGCATAGGACTTCGAATAGCCGTAGCCGCCGTGGATCTGAACGGCCCTGTCCGTAACGGTGCTCGATATTTCCGAAGCATAGAGCTTTGCCATTGCCGAGGCCTGTGAAAAGGATTTCCCCTGGTCCCTCAGCAGCGCCGCCCGGTACACCATGAGCCGCGCCGCCTCGACCTGCGTCGCCATGTCCGCGAGCATCGCCTGTATGAACTGATGCTTTCCGATGGCGACCCCGAACTGCCGCCGCTGGGTGGCGTATCGCGATGATTCTTCGAGGGCCGCCTGTGCGATACCCACCGCCTGCGCGGCGATACCCACCCTGCCGGTGTCGAGGGCGACCATGCCGATGGTAAGCCCCATTCCCTCCGCTCCGAGCAGGTTGTTCATGGGTACTTTGCAGTCATAAAGGCGGATCGAGCTGACGGGGTTCGCGCGGACCCCGCAGAGGTCCTCCACATCACCGACGACGAAACCGGGAACACCCCGTTCGGCCACAACAACGCTGATCCCCCGTCGCCCCGCCGCCGGATCGGTCCGGGCGAAGATCAGGCAGATGTCGGCCACGCCGCCGTTGGTCACGAACACCTTGTTTGCGTTGATAACATATTGCGTGCCCTGCCGCAGGGCCGTCGACTCGATGCCCGCCGCGTCGGAACCGGCGTTCGGTTCCGTCAGGCAGAAGGCGCCGATCTTTTCGCCCCGGGCAAGAGGCGGTATCCACCGCTTCTTCTGTTCCTCCGTGCCGAATTGAAGGATGGGGTAGACGGCCACGCTGTTGTGGACGGTGACACAGAGACCGAGCGCTCCGCAGACACGCGATATTTCCTCGATGGTCACGGCGTAACTGAGGGAATCGAGACCCGCGCCGCCCAGGTCTTTCGGTACCTGTATGCCGAAGTACCCGAGCTTGCCCATCATTTCCACGACTTCCCAGGGGAACCGGGCTTCCTGGTCGATCTGGGCCGCGATGGGTCCAAGCTCCCTCTCGCAGAAGGACCGCACCGAACGGCGGAGGACCTGCTGTTTTTCCGTGAGAAAGGTGTTCATCCTTTCGGGCTTCCCTCTCCTTTATGGACAGAGCGGCACCCCCGGTGCCGCTGGATTTCACTGGTAAGGCGGGACGCTATCAGAATTTGTAAGGGGAGTCAATAATTTGGTGAGAGACGTTTTAAAATTGACAGGCCTTCAGTCTTCAATTATATTTCGCCGTCACCATTATTTATGGAAGACCCGTGTGTGAGCGGATAACGTGGCGAATTTTCTTGAGTTTCAGGATGTTTCGAAGCATTTCGGCAGCATCCGCGCCGTCGATCACGTATCGTTGTCGATCGGACAGGGAGAGTTTTTTTCCCTGCTCGGCCCGAGCGGGTGCGGTAAGACGACCCTGCTTCGCATTCTCGCCGGTTTCGAACGCCCCGACTCAGGGCGGGTCATTCTGAATGGTGAGGATATCACGTCGCTTCCGCCGAACCGGCGGAAGGTCAACACGATTTTCCAGAGTTACGCGCTCTTTCCCCATCTGACGGTTCGTGAGAATATCGCCTTTGGGCTCAAGCTTGAAAAACGGCCGAAGCGGGAGATCGAAAACGAGGTTGACCGGATGCTGGCCCTGGTTCAGATGGAAGATCAGGCCCAGAAGTATCCTGAAAAGATCAGCGGCGGCCAGAAGCAACGTGTCGCCATCGCCCGGGCGCTCATAAAAAGGCCCCGGGTGCTGCTGCTCGATGAGCCACTGGCGGCGCTTGACCTGAAACTGCGCCAGCGGATGCTCATGGAGCTCGACCTGATACACGACGAGGTGGGCATTACCTTCCTCTATGTGACCCATGACCAGGGCGAGGCCATGAGCCTGAGCGACCGCATCGCGGTCATGAACCTCGGCGTGATCGAGCAGACCGGAACGCCGGCGGAGATCTATGAGGCGCCTCGAAGCAGTTTTGTGGCCGCCTTTATCGGTGATACGAATTTCTTCGAAGGGCGGGTGGCCGAGATTGTCAATCCGGAATACAGCCGGCTTGCCCTCGATGGGTTTCCCGACGTCCTCTGCTTTAATGACAAGCACATTTCACTGGGCAATTCGGTCAATCTGAGCATCCGTCCCGAAAAGTTCCACATATCCCGCGAGCGGCCCCAGTTGAGCGCCAAGCACAACATTGTGCCGGGCATCGTTGAAGACGTCATCTACCAGGGACTGATGACGAAATACTGGGTGCGGGTGCAGGAATACCGGCTCTCCGTGGTGCAGCAGCACAGCCGGTTCCTTCTTGATGAAAAGCCGATCCGCTGGGAGGAACAGGTGTGGATCTCCTGGCATGCCGATGACGGCTTCATGCTGGAGCGTTACAGCGAGTCCGACGAGCAACTGGTGGCACTGCCGCCGGAAACCATCGGTGAACTCAATGGTGAGGTGGAGAGTGATGAACAGTAACGGCCGGCAATTGAAGGAGCCGAACAACTACGGGCCGTCCGCCGGCGAGCTGATGGTGACGCTTCCCTCGTTTTTGTGGCTTCTGATCCTGTTCCTGATACCGACACTCATCATCTTTGCCATCACGTTCAGACCGACGGACCCATACGGGGGCGTCGGCGCCGGCTGGACCCTTGAAACATTGCGGAGCCTGGGAAACCCCAACTATCCCGCGATCATCTGGCGCACGGTGTGGTTGAGCGTCGTTACCACCGCCGTGTGCATTCTCTTCGCCACACCTGTGGGATATTACATGGCACGGGCAGGGGAACGCTGGCGGCGGACGCTCCTCCTGCTGGTCATCATTCCCTTCTGGACGAGCTTCCTCATCCGGATATTCGCGTGGAAAGTGCTCCTCCACCCCGAGGGTCTGATCAAGAAATGCCTGGCCTTTTTTCAGTTCGTGGACGCCGGTACCTCCCTCCTGTATAATCCCTGGGCGGTGCTTCTCGTCATGGTATACTCATTTCTTCCCTTTGCCATTCTCCCGATCTACGCGGCGGCGGAGAAATTCGATTTTCACCTGATCGAGGCGGCCAGGGACCTGGGCGCCAGGCAGTGGCAGGGATTTTACCGGATATTCCTTCCGGGGGTCCGGCGGGGGATCCTGACGGCGGTTCTGGTGGTCTTCATTCCCGCCCTGGGTTCCTACCTGATACCCGACATCGTGGGAGGTGCCGATGCGGAAATGATCGGCAACAAGATCGCCCAGCGGGTGTTTGTCGATCGCAATCTGCCCCACGCGAGCGGTCTCTCGGCGCTTCTGACCCTCGCCGTCTTTCTTCCCATGGCGGCGGTGGTTTTCATGCAGAAGAGAAGAGAAAAACCCGAGACGATCGTGAAGGAGAGCGCATGAAACGGAGCAGGGTGCCCCTTATCGTGACCGTCGCCGTCCTGGTCTTTTTTTATCTGCCCATACTGGTGCTGATCATCAACTCCTTCAATGCATCCCGTTTCGGCAGCACCTGGGAGGGGTGGACCCTCCACTGGTATGCAAGGCTCCTCCACGAGCGGGAGATATGGCATGCCCTGAAGAACAGCCTCATCATCGCCTTCAGCTCTTCCGCCGTTTCCATCGTTCTGGGGAGCCTGGCGGCCTTCGGGCTTCACCGGTACGAGACGCGCTTTCAACGAGCCCAGTTCATGCTTATCTACACTCCTCTGGTCATGCCCGAGATCCTCATGGGCATCAGTCTCCTTCTCTTTTTCGTCGCCGTCGGCATGAACCTGGGACTTCTGACCATTTTCATGGCCCATGTGACGTTCTGTATCAGTTACGTGGCCATGGTCGTACTCGGGAGACTGCAGGATTTTGATTTTTCCGTGGTTGAAGCGGCCCAGGACCTCGGTGCCGACTGGTGGACGACAACGGTGCGCGTTCTCCTGCCGCTCCTGGCACCGGGCATCATTGCCGGGGGGTTGCTCGCCTTCACTCTTTCAATCGATGATTTCGTCATAACCTTTTTCGTCGCGGGTCCCGGCTCGACGACGCTGCCCATTCGGATCTACAGCATGATCAAGCACGGCTCGCCGCCGCTTATCAACGCGCTGTCGACGATACTGCTGGTGGTCACGTTCCTGGCGGTATGGATAAGTCAACACCTGACGGAGGAAAAACAATGAAAAGAACAATTGTACTGTCCGTGATGGTCATCTCGGCGCTGTTCCTTGCCTTTTCCGGGTGCAGCCGGTCCAAGCCGGTTCTGCATGTGTACACCTGGGCGGATTACATCAAACCCGAACTGATCCAGCGGTTCGAACAGGAACAGGGCTGCCAGGTCGTGATCGACACCTTTGATTCCAACGAGGTCATGTACGCCAAGCTCAAGGCGGGCGGTGGCGGGTATGACATTCTCATGCCGAGCAGCTACATGGTGAAGATCATGCATGACCAGGGAATGCTTCGATCCCTCGATCATGCCCTGCTGCCGAATATTCAATATGTCGATCCCGAATATCTTAAGGTCGCCCTCGACCCGCGGATGGACTACAGCGTGCCTTACATGCTGACAACGACGGTCATTGCCTACCTGGAGAGCAGGACGCCCGATTTCATCCCCTCCTGGAGCATGTTCGACCGCGCGGACCTCGCGGGACGGATGACCATGCTGAACGACATGCGGGAGACGATCGGGGCCGCCCTGAAATATCTCGGGTACAGCATCAATACCAGAGATGAAGAGCAACTTGCGGCGGCCCGGGACGTGGTCATCCGCTGGAAAAAGAATCTGGCAAAATTCGAGAACGAACAATACAAGACGGGTCTTGCCTCGGGAGAGTTCGTCGTTGTCCATGGATACAGCGGCGATATCATGCAGGTCCAGGAAGAGAACGAGGATATCGCCTATGCCGTCCCGATGGAGGGAACTTCAATATCCTGCGATGACCTGGTCATTCCGGCGGACGCGAAAGAGGTCAAACTTGCTCACCGGTTCATCAATTTCATACACGACCCCGACGTTGCGGCGGAAAACACGAACTTCATCATGTACCTGTGTCCCAACAGTGAGAGCTACAAAAAGCTCAGCAGCGATGTTCTCGACGATCCCGTCATTTTCCTTCCCGCCGATATCAAGGGGAAATGCGAGATCATCGATGACCTGGGTGAGGACAACGCCAAATACACGAAGGTATGGGACGAAATAAAGGCGAACTGAAAGCGTGAGACGTTAAGAGTGACGCGGTTTGTCAAGAAAATCCTGAAGGGAGTCACGTGGTGCCGTTATACAACGAAAAACTCTTTACATCGGGGGCTACATCTGTTTTAACCGGGCGGTGAATTCAGGAAAGGGGAATTTTCTTCATGGCGGTACGTCCCAGGGACGCGGCGACGGTGATCCTGCTTCGCGACCGCAACGGTTCGGGTGGCGGTGGGATGGAAGTTCTTATGGTGCATCGCCATCCAAAGAGCGATTTCGTGCCTGGTTCCTATGTCTTTCCCGGCGGGGCGATGGAAGAGGAGGATTTCACGCCCGGAATGGGGGTTCTCTGCGCTGGCAGGACATGCGAAGCGGCGTATCAGGCGCTTGCCAATGCCGCCTCACCGGCAAAAGCGCTCGGCGCGTGGGTCACGGCTATCCGGGAAACCTTTGAGGAGGTCGGTCTGCTCATGGCCTACCGTGGTGACGGGACCCTCTTTTGCGCTTCCGATAATGAAGAGTTACACAGATTCGGAGATTATCGAAAGGCCCTCCGTGACGGCTCACTGGGTTTCTATGAATTCCTGGTGCGTGAATCGCTGACGCTGGCTGCGGATCGGCTCCATTATTTTTCGCACTGGATCACCCCGGAAGCGGCGCCGATACGATACGATACACGGTTCTTCATCGGCCGGGCCCCGGCCGGCCAGGATGCTGTTCATGACGGCGTGGAGCTGACGAAACACCGCTGGCTGACACCCCGGGAGGCCCTCGATGCATACGAGAGCGGCGCCTTCGACATGGTGGTCCCCACGGTAATGACGCTGGAGGAACTGGACGGATACGCGACCGTCGATGACGCGATCCTCTCCACGGCGCGCAAGGAGATACCATCACACTGCATCAGGGTGGATGTTGATGAAAAAGAGGGAATTACCATATATGCCCCTGATGGAAGGGTGTTCAAACGGATACCGCCGTCAGTCCGATAGAGAAATATGCCATTAATTCAGAGGAGGTCCATCTATGAAGCTGGAGGAACTGTTCAGTCTTAAGGGGAAAACCGCCCTGGTCACGGGTGGTGGAAGGGGTATCGGTAAATTTATCGCCACCGGTTTCGTTGAGGCGGGGGCGAATGTCATCATCGTATCCCGAAAAATGCAGAATCTCGAAAAGGCCGCGGAGGAACTGTCGTCGGCGTATGGCGCAACGGTTCTGCCCGTCGCCTGCGACATCGCCAGGGAAGAAGATATCGACGCCATGCTGGCGACGGTGCGGGAAAAGTTCCCCCGTATCGATATACTGGTCAATAATGCCGGTGCCACCTGGGGGGCGCCGACACTGAAATTTCCCCTGGAGCGGTGGGACCAGATCTTCAATGTCAATGTCAGGGGTGTCTGGATACTGACCCAGAAGGTTGCCGCCATGATGAAGGAGCAGGGCGGGGGGACCATCATCAACATCTCTTCGGTCATGGGATTCAAAGGGTCCGAGGAAATGGCCCATCCGGCCGTGGCCTACAATTCAAGCAAGGCGGCCATCAATGTGCTGACCATGAATCTTGCCGTAAAGCTGGCCCCCTACAATATCCGGGTGAACGCCATTGCCCCCGGGTTTTTCCGGACCGACATGATGGCCTATATCGAAAAACCGGAATTCAAGGCCGCCTACGATATGACCCTCGATGACATCCCTCTGCGGAGGATCGGTGATGTCGATGATATGAAGGGGATTGCCGTGTTTCTCGCGTCGGACGCGTCGGCCTACATGACGGGACACGTGCTGATCGCCGACGGCGGCATGCTGGCGAAATAAGGAACCCTTAAAAAAAAGAGGCGGGTCATTCCGGACCCGCCTCGATTCTGCCGGCTGACCGTCTTTTATGGCGGCAGCCCATTTTTCACGGCTTATTCAAATTTCACCTGCGGTACCGCGGTGGCCGCCTCGGGAACTTCAAAGAACGTGGCTTTTTCGAAACCGAACATGCTCGCGAAGAGATTCGACGGGAAGGTCCTGACCTTGATATTGTAAGTTTTCACCATCTCGTTGTACCGGCGTCTTTCCACGGCGATGCGGTTCTCCGTTCCCGCCAGTTCGTCCTGGAGCCTGATGAAGTTCTGATCGGACTTTATGTCGGGATATCGCTCCACGGTAACGAGCAGCCTTGCCAGCGCCCCCGACAGCTCGTTATTGGCGGCGATCTTGTCGGGTATGCTGTCCGCCCGTCCGACCTTCGATCGCGCCTCGGCAACGCCCAGAAATACCGCCCGCTCCTGCGAGGCGAACCCCTTGACCGTTTCCACGAGGTTGGGAATGAGATCATAGCGTCGCTGAAGCTGGTTTTCAACCTGGGCCCAGGACGCGCTGACCGATTCGTCCAGGGTGACGAAGCTGTTGTACATTCCCTTTACGTAAGAGTAAGACATCAGTATGAGCACTGCAATGATGGCAATGACGATAATGGCATTCCGTGATCCTTTGTTCATCGGTTTCCTCCTCCTTTTTGACGCGATCCGGAAAATTTTCTACAACTCCATGCGGTCCACAGCTTCCCATAATTTTTTTATTTCCGCAAGGTAGCTCTTCAGGAGGGAGCGTACCTCCTGCGGTGAAAACCGTCCCGTACCCTCCTTGATCTGCAGACAGCGCAAGAAGGTCGTCCTGTCAAGGGCGAATGTGTCGGCGACGGCGCCGATGACCTCCCGGCGTGACGGGGGGATATCCTGTTCTTTGAGATACAGCAGGCCCTTGAATATGGATATGAAGGCGGTCAGGGACGCCGCGATCAGTTCCCTGATGTGCCTGTCCCTGCCTTCCGTTTCAAGGAAGCCCCTGCGAAGCAGCACGAGCTTTCCCTTGATATCACGTTCGCACTGGAGCCTGAGGTCTCCTGCGTCGAAGACAAGCGGTTCGAGCACATCCTCGCCGAATACGAGAACATGCTCGTGTTTCATGGTGAGGAACTCAAGCGGGTATGAGTCCAGGGAGGAAAGTATGTACTGTTTCGTCATGAAGAGGGGAGTGGCCACCTTCTTTTTCCTCCACCGCGCGACCGTCTTGAGGGCCGCCTCGATGGCGCCGATGGCATCCTCGCTCAGGATGATGAGAAAATTGATGTCCGACCCGCCGGGCTGATAATCGATTCCCGCGGCGCTTCCATACAGAATAATGGACTGAAGCCCGTCGCTGAAGATGTTTCGGTAGTCTTCGATGATGGTTGGGAATAAGTCCTTGGGATTACTGACTTTAACCATGGTCCCGCCTTTCCTTAAAATCCTCTGCCGGCGCCGCCGCCGCCGCTCATGCCGCCGCCGAATCCGCCGAATCCGCCGCCGAATCCGCCGAATCCGCCGCCACCGCCGCTCCCTCTGCCGCCCATCATCATCATGAGCAGGATGAAGGGCAGCATCCTTCTCCCCTGGCGGGTTCCCAGAAGGAGGGTGAGCAGGAGTATGAAAACGACATAGGACAGGAAATCGGCCGCCGGTCTTGATCGTTCTCTCTTCGCCGGCACCCGGTAGGGCGTCCCCTCGAGCGAAACGCCGGCATCCGCCGCGATGACGGCGGCCACCGCCGCTTCCGCGTTATAGAGTCCCTTTTCATAGTCGCCCTTCTTGAGAGAGGGCACGACGTAAGTGTCCAGGATCTGACCGACGCGGCCGTCCGGCAGGATCCCTTCAAGCCCGTAGCCCGTCTCGATCCGTATCCGCCGCTCTTTCAGGGTAAGAAAAATGAGAACACCCCGGTCCTCGCCCTTTTTTCCGATGCCCCATGCCTCGTAGAGCCGGTTCGCGTATTCGTCGGTATCGGCATCGCCGATGCTTTTCATGGTGACCACCACGACGGATGCCCCCGTTTTCTGCAGAACTTCCCTGGCAAGCGATTCCATGGAGCGCCGGTACTGTTCGGAGAGCACACCGGCGTAATCGTTGACGGCACCGACGGGTTGCGGGAACGGCTCTGCCCCGAAAAGGGTCGATACCTGAAGGAACAACACCAGGAGAATAAAAAAAGGTAAACAATATCTGTCCGTCTTCACGATAAGGGTCCTTTTCGTTGCGGTCCGTGCCATACATACCATAAAAGGCCGATGTTGGCACATTTTTAAACTTGACAGGATGGTAAATCTAATATAGGAAAACAGCCTTTGAAAATACTCCACGAGGAAGGTGTTTCTTTGGCGAACCACAAGTCAGCTGAAAAGAGAATGAGGCAGAGCGAGCGCAAGAGACAGCGGAACGTATCGGCCAAGTCACATGTCAAGACCCGGGTCAAGGCGGTACTGCAAGCTGTTGAAGAGAACAACGCCACCCTGTCGAAGGAGACGCTCTCCACAGCCGTGCGCGTGATCAGCAAGGCGTCATCCCGGGGCATCATTCACAAGAACAATGCGGCGCGCAAGATCTCACGGCTGACACGAAAGGTGAACAGCCTGACCTCCGGGGAGTAGTTCTCCCGATTCAGAATCCCGCCATCAGGTCCCGGTATGCCCATTCAGCAA
Organism: Deltaproteobacteria bacterium; assembly: GCA_016933965.1. Taxonomy (NCBI): domain Bacteria; kingdom Pseudomonadati; phylum Myxococcota; class Myxococcia; species Deltaproteobacteria bacterium. The sequence goes on from JAFGTS010000029.1 coordinate 47,367, forward strand.
GATCGGTGCAGAGTTTCTTGAGGGCTTCCTTTTTATTCCTGTCCGTTATCGCGGGATCCGTTGCCACCCGATAGGCCTCTCTTCCCGAGAGGCTTTTGTTTTCCCAAAGAACCTCGTCCGTGCCGGTTTTTGCAAGCGTGGCCGAGACGGTCATCGCTACCCGGTCTTCCTTGGCGATATCGTTCTTTGCGTAGCTCAGGTGAGATACCGCCACGCCTGTTATGCTTCCCGAAAGCACGACGTCCGCCGCATCCCTGTCGTAGACGAGGGTGAAGCGCTCTCCGGTCCTGAACTCGCTGATGAGACCGTTTCGCAGGTATGTTTCGATGTTCGCCTCACCGGTAAGGTTTGAGAAGGTGTCCACATAAACGGTTCGGATGCTCTTGTCGAAATGTTCACCGGCCGGGGCGAAGTGGTACCCGCATCCCGTGCAGACGATAAGGTACAGTAACAGTAGAGTATATATCCGGTTCATCATGATCGTTGTTTCTCCCGCTTCTCCCCCGCGGCGGGATGCCGGCCCTGTCGCGGGGAGCTACGCACTGATAACGATATTGACGAGCTTCTTCGGAACATACACTTCCTTCAGGATGTTGTGATCTCCGATGAACTGCCGCACCCGTTCATCACTTCTCGCCATTTCCTTTATGACCTCGTCCGCTTCATCGGCGGCGACCTGGAGCCTGCTGCGCACCTTTCCGTTCACCTGTATGACAATGGTGATTTCCTCCTCGGAGGCCGTCTCCGCGTCAAAGGACGGCCAGGTCATGTCGCACAGCATTCCCGTGCCGCCGATCGCCTGCCAGAGCTCCTCCGTTATGTGCGGCACAATGGGATGGAGAAGAACAATGACGGTTTCGACGGCTTTTCTGATAACGGCCAGGGCCCTTTCATCACCCGCTGCGGGCCGTCCCGTCTGATAGAGAACGTTGACCAGTTCCATGACGGCGGCGATCGCCGTATTGAAATGGAACCGGTCTTCAATATCGGTGGTAACCTTTTTAATGGTCTGGTGTATCTTCCGGTTCAGCTTCTTCAGGTCTCCCTCCAGGGGCTGCCCGTTATCAAAAGGCGCGATGCCCATGATGTCGTCGAGATAGTCCATGACGATACGCCAGACCCTGTTCAGAAAGCGGAATGAACCGTCCACTCCCTGATCGCTCCATTCCAGGTCACGCTCCGGCGGCGCCGCGAAGAGGCAGAAGATACGGGCCGTGTCCGCCCCGTATTCCTCGATGATATGGTTCGGGTCTACCACGTTCTTCAGGGATTTTGACATTTTCTCCGTTTTCCCGACGATGACCTCGGCGCCGCAGTGTATGCAGCAATTGTCCTTCACTTCATCGGGGAAGAGGTATCCGTGTTTCCGGCACCGCGTTGTTTCCTTGCACACCATACCCTGGGTAAGCAGGTTGGTGAAAGGCTCGTCCACCCCGAGGACGCCGAAATCCCTGAGCATCTTCGTGTAGAACCGCGCGTAGAGGAGGTGGAGGATGGCGTGCTCGATCCCGCCGATGTACTGGTCCACCGGCATCCAGTAATCCGTCTGTTCCCTGTTCAATCCCGGCTTCTCGTCGAAGGCGGCGGAGCAGTATCGCGCGAAGTACCAGGATGATTCCACAAAGGTGTCCATAGTGTCCGTTTCACGGACGGCGGGGCCGCCGCAGTTCGGACAGGTGGTGTTCCTGAAACTTTCCATCCGCTCCAGCGGAGACCCTCCCTCCCCGGTGAGCTCCACTTCCTGGGGCAGGACAACGGGCAGGTCTTTTTCCGGCACGGTCACGGTGCCGCATTTTTCGCAGTAGGTGACGGGTATCGGGGCCCCCCAGTAGCGCTGCCGCGATATGCCCCAGTCCCTGAGGCGGTATTCCGTCGTGCGTCTCGCCCGTCCGATCGATTCGAGGTGGTCGGCGATATCGTCAAGGGCCTGAAGGTTTTTCATGCCGTTGAAACGTCCCGAGTTGATGAGAACTCCTTCGTCCACGTATGCTTCCGTCATGGTCGCCGCGTCAAGGGGAGCATCGGGATTGTCGATGACCACCACCAGCGGAAGGTCGTATTTTTTCGCGAATTCAAAATCGCGCTGATCGTGGGTCGGAACAGCCATGACGCAGCCGGTCCCGTAGTCGGCAAGCACAAAGTTCGCCGCATAGATGGGCATCTTTTCGTCCGTTACCGGATTCAGGCAGTAAGCGTCGAGAAAGACGCCTTCTTTTTCATAGTAATCGGAGGTCCTGACCATCTTGTCCTGTTTTTTTACCCGCTCCACAAAATCGGTCACTTCCTTTTCGCAGGGTTTTCCCCGGGCGAGGTCCATTACCAGCGGATGTTCGGCGGCGATAAGCATGAAGGTGGCGCCGAAGATGGTGTCCTGGCGGGTCGTGAACACCCTGATAGCGTCATCCGAATCGGCCATGGGAAAGACCAGTTCACACCCGTGGCTTTTCCCGATCCAGTTTTTCTGCATTGTCAGGACCCGTTCGGGCCAGCCCGGCAGTTTGTCACAGTAGTCGAGCAGTTCCTCAACGTAGTCCGTGATCCTGAAGAACCACTGGTCGAGATGTTTTTCGATGACTTCAGTGCCGCACCGCCAGCACTGGCCCGCTTCGACCTGCTCGTTTGCCAGGACCGTCAGGCACTGCGGGCACCAGTTCACGGAACCCCCTTTCTTGTAGGCAAGTCCCTTCTTATACATCCAGATGAAAAAGAGCTGTTCCCACTTGTAATAAAAGGGCTCGCAGGTCGAGATCTCCCTGTTCCAGTCGTAGCTGAAACCCATGCGCTTCAACTGGCTTTTCATGTAGGCGATGTTTTCGTTCGTCCATTTCGATGGATGGATCCCATGCTCGATGGCGGCGTTTTCCGCCGGCATTCCGAAGGAGTCCCATCCCATGGGGTGCATGACGTTGAACCCTCTCATCTTCTTGTACCGGGCCACCACGTCCCCGATCGTATAGTTCCGGACATGTCCCATGTGAATTTTTCCCGATGGGTAGGGAAACATTTCGAGGAGATAGTACTTTTTCTTCCCGGGGTCTTCATCGACGGCGAAGGTGTCGTTCTCGTGCCAGTATTTCTGCCACTTTTCTTCTATCGCGTGAGGTTTGTATTTTCTGTTCATGGTTGCTCCGAATGACGCTTTTATATATGAAAATCAACGAAGGACTCTTATCACAAATTCCCCGACAATCAAAGAAGAGATTGAGATGTCTCATCTATTACCACTTCGTGAATGTTGCAAGGGCGTCATGATATGAATGAAAAACGGCGGCGGGCTGAGCCCGCCGCCGGTCTCTATGGAAACTGAGCGGAGTTGTCTCCCTCAGGTCGTCTTCGGGGGGGGCGCGGTGGGCGGAAAGGAGGGAAGGAAAACCACCCACCGCTTGGTAAGAATCATGAGATCAGGCCATGCCGTCCTGCAGGTCGGCCATGGCGTATATTCAGGCGCGGCTATGAGGTATCTTCAACAGGTCCGTTATGTTCACCTCTTTCAATGAGCCGTATCTTGTACCGTAGTATCTGTATATGATTTCGAGGGCGTCATGCTCAAGCCTCGACCGGATCATGTCGTTCCCGCCGGAGAAGGTGTGGGGAGGACCGGACTCTGAAGCCTGCTTTGCGAAATCCGCCGTGTATGTTTGCGGTTCATGAAATTCCGGTCCTCCCTTGATATCTGTCGACAATTGACCGACCTCCTTTCCTCTGCCGACGGGCTGTTTGTCCGTTTGCGAGCATTGACAATCTTTGTCATAATTACATACACAAATCGTGCCAGATGGACCCTCTTTCCTGAAGGTCCACTCTCTTTGGATCGGTTGTCGTTGACGCTGCTTCCGGCAGGTGGGAAACATGCGATCACGGGTCTTCCTGGATTGCCGGTATGACGTATGTGATGGGAATGTCGTTCAGATATGCAGCAGGATCAAGATGATAGCCTCTCTGTGTCAGATTGACATGGAGAATGTCAATCTGGCATGTCGGAGAACTCCTGCCATTCTTTCAGTTTTCTCTGAAGGGTTCGCAGCCCGATACCGAGGATCTTTGCCGCCTGTGTCCGGTTTCCGTGTGTTTTTTCAAGGGCATGGCGGATATGTATCTTTTCAAGTTCGGCAAGCGTCATGATATCCTCGGCCCTTCTCAATGGCGGGGTATACGAGGAAAGAAGATCGCTGACAGCGGCCGGTGTCAGGGTGCTGCTCGTTTCCATCAGAACGGCCTTGGCGATGATGTTTTCCAGTTCCCGGACATTCCCCGGCAGGGGGTGTGCCATCAGGCAGTGGATCAATTCCGGTTCAATGGAAAGTATGGTTTTGCTGTTCTTGTTCGCGTGGATCTTCATGAAATGCTCGGCCAGGGGTCGCAGGTCGTCCTCTCGTTCCCGCAGGGGGGGGATTTTGATGTGGAACATGTTCAGCCGGTAGAAGAGGTCTTCGCGGAATCGTTCGTTCTGGATCTCATCCAGGATGTCCTTGTTCGTTGCCGATATGATCCGTATGTCCACATTTCTCACTTTCGTACTGCCCAGGCGGTATAATTCACGCTCCTGGATGACACGGAGCATCTTTCCCTGCAGTGACGGGTCCAGTTCGGTTATTTCATCGAGAAAGAGCGTTCCCCCGCGGGCGGCCTCGAAAAATCCCTTTTTGTCCGAGACGGCTCCCGTGTAAGCGCCCTTTTCATGACCGAAGAAGTCATCTTCGAAGAGGGTCTTGCTGAAAGATGCCATGTTTACGGCCACAAAAGGGCCGTCGGAACGATTGCTCAGAGAGTGGATGATCCGGGCTATCATTTCTTTACCCGTTCCGGACTCACCGGTAATGACGATATTGTAATCCGTGGGCGCCGCTACTTCCACCTGGTGGAAAACCATTGCCATCGAAGGGTCGGCGGCAATCATATGGCTGAACGCCTCGGGATGTTTCAAGTCCTTGAATCGCGGGTTTCTTTCGAAGAGCGCGAGCTTGTTCTTCAGGTTATGCCGCTCCAGTGCGCGGTTGACGACGATAATGAGTTTTTCGCTGTCGATTGGTTTTACCAGGTAATCGTAGGCACCGTATTTCATGGCCTGGACCGCGGAGGCCACATCGTCGACGGCCGTTACGATGATGCATTCAATGGAAGGAAATTCCTCCTTTATCTCTTTCAAGAGGTCCATGCCGCCCAGGTTGGGCATGACCAGGTCGAGCAATATGAGATGAAAACTGTTGTTCCGGACAAAATCCATGACCCGGCGGCTGTCCGATATCAGTGCCGGTTCCGGCATGCCGGCGCTGATCAGCGCCGCCTTCATGCTGAGCAGAAGGCCCACATCATCATCCACGACCAGAACCGGTGTATTCTGACGGGGTATCGATTCCATTACGTGTATCACCTTCCGGTATCGGCGGGAACGGCCGGGAAGAGGATTGTGAAGGTTGTCCCTTTTCCGGGGGTGCTCTCGAAGGAAATTTGTCCTCCATGAGCTTCCACGAGGTTGTACGTGATGGGAAGTCCGAGTCCCGTTCCTCCCTCGGACTGTCGTGTCGTGACGAAGGGGTCGAATATCCTGTCCGCGATGGAGGGGTCGATACCCTTACCGTTGTCCTCGATGGAGAGGACCACCTTCCGTGATCTCTTCTTCAGCTCCGTGGATATGCGGATCGTGCCGCCCGATTCATCAAGGGCTTGAACGGCGTTAATGGTGATGTTCATGACGATCTGCTCGATGCTCTGGAGATTGCCTTCGATCATGGGATGGTCACCGGAGAGATTCAGCTCGAGATTGATGCCCGACTTTCTCAGGGTTGTTTCGATGAGACGGATGGCGTTTTCAACGGCCTGGTTCACGGAAACGGGCACTTTTTCCGATATGCTCGACTGCCGGGAATAATGCTTGAGATTTTCAACGGTCCTGACAACCCGGTTCGCCGCCATCTTCATGTCCGCGAGCAGGACGGGGAGGTTTTCCTTCAGAAAATCATAGGTGAGGCCGCCGTACTTTGCGCCGGGGTTCTTTTTTGCGTCCTCTTCGATCAGGGGGATTACATCATTCCAGACCTTTTGCATAAGCGGCATATCGAAAATGATCTTGTTCACGGGATTATTGATCTCGTGGGCGACGCCGGCCACGAGTGTTCCCAGGGCTTCCATTTTCTGGGCGTGCAGGAGCTGGGCCTCCAGGTGCTTCTTTTCATCTTCCGCGCGTTTCTTGTTGGTAATATCGTCAATCATTGCAATGAAATAGAGGGGCTTATCGTTTTCATCCTGAACGACGGAAGCGGTCAGGCTTGCCCAAATGAATCCTCCATCTTTCTTTATGTACCGTTTTTCGGTCTTATAAAACCGCTCATCACCCTGCAACAATCGCGCCACTTCCTTCTTGTCCTGTTCGGCGTGCTCATGGTGGGTGATGTCAAGGTATGTTTTGCCGATCAGTTCGGATTCTTCATAGCCCAGCATTGAACAGATCCGGGTATTGACCTGCTCGAACCGGTAGCCGAGGCTCAGGACCGCTATGCCGAGTGCCCCCCCTTCGAATATCCGGCGGAACCGCTCTTCATTTTCCCGCAGGCGGTTCTCTGTTCGCTTGCGCTGCGTGATATCCCGAAAAATTCCCTGCATCACCCGTTCACCCTGAATGGTTATGAGCTCCGACATGATCTCAACGGGGACCTGCGTTCCGTCGATCCGCTGAACGATGCTCTCGGATATGGGGTCGATCCGTTTGGCGTGATTACTGAACACGGTGGCGGCATCACGCCGGTGTTCCGGTGGATGCAGGCGGGACTGGTGCAGGCCCACCAGGTCGTTCTTCGACATTCCGAGCAGGCGGCAGGCCGCTGGATTCACATCGATGATGATTCCCGTATCTGTCGAGGCAAGGAATATGGCGTCCGGTGCCCCTTCAAAAAGGCTCCGGAACCGCGCTTCGTTTTCCCTGAGCTCCTTCGTCCGTTTCCGTACCTCCCTCCTGAGGAGCTCGGACCATCGGTGTGTCGTGAAAAAGGTAAATCCACCGGCGATGAGAAGAATGATAATGATGGAAGCGAAGGTGTTCAGGGCGGTTGTTCCCGCGCTTCGCAGGATGTAATCGACCTCGTCGGTGGGTGCCACCACAGCGACCGACCAGGTCTGGTTGACGACCCGTGCCGGGCAGTAAGCGATGAGCTTCTCGATCCGCCCTGTCTGGCCGCGGTGCCATCCCGAGATATAACGGCCGATCCCCTCCCTTCCGGCAAGCGTTCCCCGCTGTATGTTGTTGATCGATTCGAAGGACAGTTCCGGGGCTTTTTCCCTTCTCACCGTGAAGGCGCTCCTGCCCACGAAGTCCTCGAAGTAGTGGGCAAGAAAATACCCTTCCTGATTGATAAGCCAGGCATATCCCGTTTCTCCCGAAACGATGGGGGAGATGAAAACATCTGCGATGGACTGCAGGTTGAAGGAGACGACCAGAATGCCCTTGAAAATCTTGTCATCATCCTCTCCCGGTCCCCTCGTGTACACGGGAGCGGCCATTCTGATACGGTTTTCCCCTATTTCGTTGACGGTGATGCCTGAGAGGATGACATTCCCCGTTTCCCGTGCGTTTTTGAAGTATTGGTCTTCTTCGTAATCCCTGCCGATCAGGTCCTCACGCCATCCATCGGAGGGATAGATGCACTTAAGATACCCGTTCTCGTCGATGCGCCGGATCGAGGTCCGGGGAATGAAGCCGAGATACATGTTCTGCATGTATTCCAGGCAGGTCGGTGTCATCAGCTGGATCGATCTGACCTTTGTTGCCGAGACCAGCGCGGCGCGCACCTCGCTGAAGTAGGTCTCGATACCTGCGGCGGCGGAGCGGGCAAGAATCAACTGCTGTTCATTGAACTGACTCAGGGCTGCCTGCCGGCTTGCCTGGTAGGTCTGGTAACCGAGAAATGCCGTCAAGGCCACGGCAACGGCGGTGATGAAAACGATGAACACCTGGATGCGCATCCAGGGACTGCGGATGTCGTCTCGCGAGTCGTCGACTTCGGTATTCGGGGGCATGTTCACAATCTCCCGGATAGACAGGCTTTAACGGTAATGTGTGTGATACTTGAAGGAAATTGATGGCATATTCGGCCGGAAGATGCAAGCATCAAGTTACCCGCTTTCCCCGTTCCGCGGCGGGGCTGGCCGCCGGCGCCGATGCCGTTCGCCTGGAGGCATCCTGCGATATCATTTTTTCCAGAACTCGGGCGTAAGGAGAACAAGGACAGTGTAAATCTCAAGTCTTCCCGCCAGCATGCACAGGGAGAGGACCCACTTGCCCGTCATGGGGATCTCCGAATAGGTCATGGACGGCCCGACACCTGCGAAACCGGGACCCACATTACCGATCGTGGCCGCCACGGAAGAGAAAGCCGTCATGACATCGAGGCCGAGCATCGTCATGACCAGTGACGCCGCTGCCGTCAGGGTGATATAGAGCGCGAAAAAGCCCCAGATGCTGGCCATTGTCTGGGGATAAATGATCTTCTTGCCGAGTTTGACCGCCGTTACGGCATGAGGGTGGACCAGGTGATAGAGTTCTTTATAACTGTGCTTGAGTATCAACAGTATTCTCAAGCACTTGATGCTTCCTCCCGTGGACCCTGCCGAGCCGCCGATAAACATCAGAAGAATGAGAATGATCTTGGAAAGGGCGGGCCATCCGTCAAAATCAGCCGTTGTGAACCCCGTCGTGGTCATGATGGAAACGACCTGGAACGAGGCATACCGGAGAGATGACCCCGACCCCCCTGCCTCCTGGTGATGTTGATGCAGATCACAGGTGACCAGGATCACGGCTATGGCTATGACGGCGATATAGAAGCGGAATTCGCTGTTGGAAAAAAGGGACCTCACATTGCCGATGATCAGGCTGTAGTGGAGTGTGAAATTGACCCCCGCGGCGAGCATGAAAAAGGTGATCACCGAGTCAATGAAAGGACTGTGGAAGTGGGCGATGCTGGCGTCGTGAGTGGAGAACCCTCCCGTCGCCATGGTCGTGAAGGTGTGGCACAGCGCATCGAACACGCTCATGCCCCCGCAGAGCAGGAGGATGAATTCCACGGTGGAGATAATAAAATAGACGATCCAGAGGGTACGTGCCGTTTCCGTCACCCGGGGCGTCAGTTTGTCTTTCACAGGGCTCGGAAGTTCCGCCTTGTAGAGCTGCATGCCGCCGACGCCCAGCAGGGGAAAGATAGCGATGGAGAGGATAATGATCCCCATGCCGCCGAACCACTGGGTCATGGAGCGCCAGAAAAGGATGCCGTGGGGAAGTGAGTCTATGTGATCGATGACCGTCGCGCCCGTAGTGGTGAATCCCGATATCGACTCGAAGAAGGCGTCGCCGAAGGAAGGGACCGTCCCGTGCACCATGTAGGGGATCGCCCCGAAGGCGCCTGCGCAAAGCCACCCCGCCGCGACGATGAGAAATCCTTCCCGGTGTGTCAGGCTGACGTCACCGTCCGAAGGCCTGAAAAGATGGTACAGAAGAGCGCCCGCAAGGGTGGTGATACCGGCGGACGCCGCAAAGGCGATCAGATCGTTTTCCCCGTAGAAAAGGGACCACGCCAGGGGAAGAACCATGGTAAGGCCGAGGAAGAACAGAAAAGTCCCCAGTATATAGAGGATATTTTTTGCGCTCATCCGAAATAATCCATTTTGACGGTCAGGATCTTTTCTACCTTTGGAATGGCGGAACGCAGGGTGACGAGAATGACATGATCACCGGGAAGAATGATCGTTTCCCCCCAGGGAATGATGACCTGGTTGTCCCGCAGGACGGCGCCGATGATGGTGCCCTTGGGGAAATTGATATCCTTCAGAGGTCTGTTCGTGATTTCCGATGTTTCAAGAGCGATGAACTCCACGGCTTCCGCCTTTTCATCGCGGAGCGGGGTGGCCGAAATGATCTTTCCCTTCCGGATAAAATGAAGGATCTTGCCGATCGTCGCGTGCCGGGGATTCATGACCCCGTCGATGCCCACCCGTTCCACAATGTTGCTGTAATCTATCTTGTTTATCAGGCAGATGGACTTTTTCGCTCCCAGTTGCTTCGCCAGGAGGGCCCCCAGGACATTGGCCTCCTCGTCATCGGTTACGGCAACGAAGTAGTCGGCATCCTTGATGTTCTCCTCCCGCAGGAGGTCCTGGCTGGTACCGTCGCCGCGGAGGATGATCGCCTTGTCGAGGGTGCAGGCCAGCGTATCGCACCGCTCCTGGTCCTTCTCGATGATCTTGGTCAACACACCTTTTTTTTCGAGCATCTCCGCGAGCATCAGTCCTGTAGAACCGCCGCCGAGGATGAAGACCCGCTGGGGCTCTTCCGTGTTCTTCCCGAAGAAGCGCAGGATGCTGCGAACATGCTCCGAGGGGGCGAAAAAGAACAGGTGGTCCTTTTCCCTGATCACGGACTTTCCCGAGGGGATAATCGGTTCATCCTTCCTGGTGATGGAAGCAATGAGGATGTCGTGACCGTACATCTCCTTGATCTGCTGAAGGCTTTTCCCCACGGCGACGCATTCGGGGTCGACATAGAACGCGGCGAGCTTGATATTTCCGCCGGCGAAGTCGATGACTTCCGACGCCCCCGGGTATTCCATAAGGTTCATGGCGTTGAGTACCGCCTCACGCTCGGGATTGATTCGAAGGTCGATGTTCAGGTGACTCTTGTCGAAGAGGGCGGAGTTGCTGTTGAGGTCCGGGTTGCGGATCCGCGCGATCTTCAGGGGGACGTTCGACTGTGTGGAGGCGAGGAGGCAGGCGACGATGTTCGTCTCGTCGCTGTCGGTCACGGCGACGACCATTTCCGATTGTTCGAGTCGCGCCTTTTTGAGGATCTGGGGGCTGCTTCCGCTGCCGACGATCGTCTGGACGTCGAGGTTTTCAGCCACATATTTGAGGCGTTCCTCGTTCTTGTCGATAATGATGAGGTCGTTTCCCTCTTTTGAGAGGATATCGGCGATATTGTAACCAACCTCGCCGGCGCCTATCACGACTACCCTCATATGTTCACTCCGTTAATCCCCCTGCCGGTCACGACCGGTGGAACTCATTTATACCATCAAAGATGTCGGTGACATAGTGTTTTTCTCCGAGGATCCGAGCCGACACCGTTCTTTTTCCCCTTTTTATACGGTCGAATTGGTCCGCCATACCCCGCAGCAGTGATGATGCCATGGCCGGGATCGGCAGTGAACACCGCCCGGCGCCGGGTATGTCGACGGCGAAATCATCAAGCGCCAGGGCGGTGAGCGCTCCGGCTATCGTTCGTCCCGCTTCATGGAGAGAATCACAACCGAGGTGGTCCGAGGAACCGAGACCGATGAGCAGGAGTGTTTTCGGCGAGAGCCTCCAGCGGGGCAGGATGGCGACCTGTTCTCCCTCGACGGCCGATATCTTTCCGGCCGCGAGAAGACGGGATACCAGACCGTTCAGATGCCAGTCCGCCTCTCCCGGAAATCCCCGGGGCGGCCGCTCATCGGAAAACAGCCCCAGAACCAGGGCCGCCGGGGTCCGGCCGTCAAGGGGACCCGTCAATACGTCAACCTTCATGCCTTCGTAAAGGGTCATACACGGTAACGGATGGAACGGCTTTTGTAAAAAACTCGGGAAGCGCGGCACGCACATCCCGGCAACGGAGCGTAAAGTGCGCGAAGAACAAAGCAAAATTCGGGACCATGATGCTCCCGATCCCTCCTCATCCCTGACCCCTCTGTGGGTACAGCGCAATGACGAGGGATAAAACGCGCCGCCGCATATGGACTTCTTACAAAGTCTTTAATCTTCATTTCCGACTTTGAGCTTTGAATATATGGCGTCGAGGATACCGTTGATAAAGGACCCCGAATTTTCGGAACCGTACTCCTTCCCGAGGTCGATGGCTTCGTTAAGGGTCGCCTTCGGCGGTATATCTTCACAGTAGAGCAGTTCAAAAACGGCCATCCGAAGGATGTTCTTGTCGACGCGCGCCATCCGGTCCAGTGACCAGTGCTCGGAACAACTCTTGATGAGTCCGTCTATTTCGCGGATATGGTTCCGTGTCCCCCGGATGAGTTCCGATGCGAAATCCCTGACGTTTTCCGCCACGTCGAAATTCATCCAGTAGAGTTCGATCGCCTCTTCGGGGTCGATGCGGGAAACATCGACCTGATACAGGACCTGCAATGCAACTTCTCGAGCTTTTCTTCTGTGACCCATGCGTCCCTCTGATCACAGGAGCTTGAAGAGGTTCACCATCTCGATGGCGGACAGGGCTGCATCCCAGCCTTTATTCCCCGACTTGCTGCCGGCGCGTTCGATCGCCTGTTCAAGGGTGTCCGCCGTGATGACACCGAAGGCGATGGGCGTTTCGGTTTCAAGGGTCACCATAGCGATGCCTTTAGATACCTCGGCGCTTATGTACTCGAAGTGCGGGGTGTCACCCCGTATGACGGCCCCCAGGCAGATAACGCCGTCATAGGCGCCGCTCTTGGCCGCTTTCTTTGCCGCCACCGGGATCTCGAACGCACCCGGGACTCTGACGATGGTGATGCTGTTCTCGTCGGCACCGGACCGTTTCAGGGCATCCAGGGCGCCTTCGATCAGTTTGCCGCAGATGAAATCATTGAACCTGCTGGCAATGATGCAAAACTTGAGTCCCTTGGCCCCGATCTTTCCTTCAATGATTTTTGGCATGCTCATCGCTCCGTTACGTTGTGTTCCCGCCGCCTTCCGGACGGGTCGTTTTCCCTTTCACGGAAGGAACGCCCTTCTAAAATTCCAGAAGGTGTCCCATCTTGTCCTGTTTCGTCTTCAGGTAATGCCGGTTGTTATCATTCGGTTCGATAATGATCGGCACCCGCTCGACGACCTGGACATCGTATCCCTGAAGCGCCACGATCTTCTTGGGATTGTTCGTCATAAGGCGCATTTTCTTTATTCCCAGGTCCACCAGTATCTGAGCGCCGATACCGTAATCCCGCAGGTCGTCCTTGAAGCCGAGCTCGATGTTCGCTTCCACGGTATCTCTGCCTTTTTCCTGAAGGTCGTACGCCTTTATCTTGTTCGTGAGGCCGATACCGCGACCCTCCTGGTGCATGTAGACGATGGCGCCCTTGCCCTCTTCGTCGACCATCTTCATCGCCTGGTGAAGCTGATCGCCGCAGTCGCACCTGAGCGAACCGAAGAGATCTCCCGTAACGCATTCCGAATGGACCCGGACGAGAACTTCATCGTCAGGGCCGATGTCGCCCTTGACCAGGGCGATATGTTTCATGTCGTCCACATCGTTTTCATAGATGATGATCCTGAACTCACCGCCGTACTTCGTGGGGAGGGTCGCCTCGGCGGCCCTCCTGATGAGACGCTCGTTCTGCATCCTGAATTCGATCAGGTCGGCGATGGTGACGATCTTGAGGCCGTGTTCCCCGGCGAACACCTCCAGATCGGGCATGCGTGCCATCGTCCCGTCATCCTTCATGATCTCGCAGATGACCCCCGCCGGTTTCAGCCCTGCCAGGCGGGCCAGGTCCACGGAGCCTTCCGTCTGCCCCGTTCTGACCAGGACGCCTCCTTTCCGGGCCTGTATGGGGAATATGTGTCCCGGCGTGACAATGTCGTCCGGCGTCGCGTCATCACCGATCGCCGTCAGGATCGTCGTGGCCCGGTCATAGGCGGAAATGCCCGTCGTCACGCCGCGCTTCGCCTCGATCGAGACGGTAAAGGCCGTTCCGAAACGGGACTTGTTGTCGGAGCTCATGGGGGTGAGTTTCAATTTTTCAGCGACTTCTTCCGCGAGGGAGAGGCAGATGAGCCCCCTGCCGTGTTTCGCCATGAAATTGATGGCTTCCGGTGTGGTGAACTCCGCCCCTATGCAGAGATCACCTTCATTTTCCCGGTCCTCGTCGTCGACGAGAATGATCATTTTCCCCTGCTTTATGTCATCGATTGCTTCTTTGATTGTGCTGATCATGTCTGTTCCTCTTTATATATTCAATTGCGCGGTGCCTTCTTATGTCAGAAAGCCGTGCTTTGCAAGAAATTCCCGGTCGATCCCTCTTCCCTCGGTCATGAATTTCTCGACATACTTCCCCAGTATGTCCGTTTCAATGTTCACCCGGCTGCCTGTCTTCTTGAACCCCAGGGTCGTCTGGGCCGCCGTGTGGGGGATGATGGTAACATAAAATACCGTTTTTTCACATCGGTTCACGGTCAGGCTGATGCCGTCGACGGCGACGGAGCCTTTTGAAACGACATACCGCATCATGTCACGGTCGATTTCAAAGCCGAAGGCAAGGGAGTGTGCCGGTGCCGACCGTTCCCGTATGGTTCCCACGCAGTCCACGTGACCGAGGACGAAGTGACCGCCCAGCGGGGTGTTTGGGGTCAGCGCCCGTTCGAGGTTCACCCGCTCACCCGGTCGCATGTCGTGCAGCGTCGTCCGGGTCATCGTTTCCATCGATACGTCCGCGCCGAACCTCGTTCCGGAGATGCTCACGACCGTGAGACAGACGCCGTTTATCGATATGCTGTCACCGATATTCGTACTTCCGAGGTCGAAGGGCGCTTCCACTTCAATGACCGCTTCCGCTCCCCGGCGGGTTATGTTCCTGACCGTTCCCAGGCCTTCGACGATTCCCGTGAACATCACTTATCCTTGTGGAGAAAATCTTTGAGCTCGCTGATGAACTCGTTTACATCCCGGAACTCCCGGTAGACCGAGGCGAACCGGACATAGGCCACGCCGTCGATGGCATGGAGTTTCTCCATGATCTTTTCGCCGATGAAGGAGGAGGGGATCTCCTTCAGCAGCGATTCCTGGCATTCCAGCTCTATCTCGCCCACCATCTCTTCGATGACGTCCATGCTGATGGGCCGTTTTTGACAGGCCTTTTTGAGTCCCACCGTGATCTTTGACCGGTCGAAGGGTTCCCGCCGCCCGTCCTTCTTGATGACCACGGGCAGGACCTCTTCAACGTACTCGTACGTGGTGAACCGTTTGCCGCAGTTCAGGCATTCCCGTCTCCGCCTGATGGCGTCGCCGTCCTTGCTCAGGCGGGAATCTATCACCTTGTTCTCACTGTTGGAACAGAAGGGACATTTCATAGTTTCCTCACCTCGATGCCCGCTTCCGCAAGCATTTCCCGTGCCAGTTCGTCGCTGTATCCCTCGTCGTAAATTATGCTTTTGATGCGGGCGTTTATGAGCATTTTGGTGCAGATGATGCAGGGATGGTTCGTGCAGTACAGGGTGGCACCCTCGATGATGACGCCGTGGATGGCCGCCTGGATGATGGCGTTCTGTTCCGCGTGCAGGCCGCGGCACAGTTCGTGCCGTTCGCCCGAGGGGGTCTTTGTCTGCTCGCGCAGGCAGCCCCGTTCGATGCAGTGGGTGATCCCCGAGGGGACGCCGTTGTATCCCGTCGTCAGGATACGCCGTTCCCTGACCAGAACGGCGCCGACCTTTCTCCGCAGGCAGGTAGAACGTTTTGAAACGAGCCGGGCGATGTCCATGAAGTACGTGTCCCAGTTCGGGCGCTCATCGTGAGCCTCGATGTCCGCGTGTCGGAGGTCCTTTATAATTTCCATAGATCCTCTTTTTTGACCGGTTTCCCGTAATATAGTCACCGAAGCCCGAAAAATCAAAGATCAAAAGACAATTTATTGCATCCTGCTGGCATAGAGAGGGAACCGTTCACAGAGCTCCCTTACGCTACCCCGTACCCGCCCGATCAGCGACTCGTTCTCCACGTCGTTGATGATCGACGCGATGAGCCCCGCGATGATCCGCATATCGTCTTCCTTCATGCCGCGTGTGGTGAGTGCCGGGGTCCCGAGGCGGATCCCGCTGGTGATCATGGGACTCTTCGTGTCGAAGGGGATGCCGTTCTTGTTGGTGGTGATGCCGGCACGGTCCAGGGCGGCTTCGACATCCCTGCCCGTCAGCCCCTTGTCGGTCAGGTCGATCAGCATCAGGTGGTTGTCGGTGCCTCCCGACACGAGGCGGATCCCCGCTTCCATGAGGCCATCGGCGAGGGCGGCTGCGTTTTTCACTATCTGTTTCTGATACTCCTTGAATTCAGGCTGCAGGGCTTCCTTGAAAGCGACGGCCTTGGCCGCGATGATGTGCATCAGGGGGCCTCCCTGGCTTCCCGGAAAGACGCGGCTGTTCAGCACCTTGGCATGGTCCTCCGTGCACATGATCATGCCGCCCCGGGGACCGCGGAGGGTCTTGTGAGTCGTCGTCGTGACGAATTCGCAGACGGGGACCGGCGAAGGATGAAGACCGGCGGTGACGAGGCCGGCGATATGGGCGATGTCCGCCATGATGACGGCGCCCGTCATATCGGCTATTTCCCTGAATTTTTCAAAGTCGATGGTCCGCGGATAGGCACTGGCCCCGACGACGATGAGTTTCGGCTTGTGCTTCCGGGCCTGGTCTTCCACCTCGTTGAAGTCGATCGTCTCCGTTTCCCGGTCGACCCCGTAGGCGACGATATTGTACAGACGGCCGGAAAAGTTGACGGGGCTGCCGTGGGTCAGGTGACCGCCGTGTGAAAGATTCATGCCCAGTACCGTGTCTCCCGGCGCGAGAACGGCGAAATAGACCGCCATGTTCGCCTGGGAACCGGAATGGGGCTGAACGTTCACGTGATCGGCGCCGAAAAGCTCTTTCGCCCGCTCAATGGCCAGCTCTTCGGCGATATCGACGAACTCGCATCCGCCGTAGTATCTCTTTCCCGGGTACCCCTCGGCGTACTTGTTCGTCATGATGCACCCCTGCGCTTCCAGGACCGCTTCGCTGACGAAATTTTCCGACGCGATCAGTTCCAGTTTTCCCGCTTCACGTTCCGTCTCCATGCGGATCGCGCGGGCTATCTCGGGGTCCGTTTTTTCCAGAATCGACATTCTCCGTCCTCCAGGGGATATGTTCTATCCGTTCCCGGGTGCAGCTTCCTGCGAGTCCCTTTCAGGACCCGCCGGTCCGGGATCCGATTTCGTTGATCTTATCAAGGCGGCGCTGGTGACGACCACCCTCAAATTCCGTTTCCATCCAGACCGTTGTGATCTCACGGGCCGTTGCCGCATCAGTGCGTCTGCCGGCAAGCACCAGGATGTTCGCGTCGTTATGCATTCTGCTCATCCGGGCAGTCTCGATATCGAGGCACAACGCCGCCCGCACCCCGGAAAACCGGTTCGCCACGATGGACATGCCCACACCGGAACCGCAGACAAGGACACCCCGGTCACAGTCACCGGACGATACCATGCGGGCCACGGCTGCGCCGAAATCAGGGTAGTCGACGGGGTCTGCGCTCTTCGTTCCCGCGTCGACGACGGCGAACCGTCGCTCCCGGAGAAAGGAGCCGATCGCTTCTTTCAGTTCGAATCCCGCGTGGTCGGAGCCGATTGCCACCTTCATCCGCGCTGTTCCTACTCCTCGAATTTCTTGAAAACGACCACGGAGTTGACACCGCCGAAGCCGAAGGAGTTGCTCATGGCCGCCCGGATATCCCGTTTCACGGCGCGGTGGGACGCGTAATCGAGATCGCATCCCTCGTCGGGATTATCCAGGTTTATCGTGGGCGGCACGATCCCGTCACATATCGCCCTGACCGTAAAGATGCCTTCCACTCCTCCCGCTGCGCCCAGCAGGTGCCCCGTCATCGATTTCGTCGAACTGACGGTCAGTTTCGCGCTGTGCGCGCCGAACACCTTCTTTATGGCCACCGTTTCAAAGACGTCGTTGAGCGGTGTCGATGTGCCGTGTGCGTTTATGTAATCGATCTCGTCGGGGCTCATCCCCGCGTCCCTGAGAGCGAGATCCATGCAGCGGGCCGCTCCCTCGTGTCCTTCGGGCGGGGCGGCGATGTGGTAGGCGTCGCTCGTTGAACCCGTGCCGGCCACCTCCGCATAGATGCGGGCTCCCCTGTCCAGGGCGGATTGCATGTCCTCCAGGATCAGGATGCCGCACCCTTCGCTGACGATGAATCCGTCACGTTCCCGGTCGAAGGGACGGCTTGCCTTTGCCGGTTCGTCATTTCGCGTCGAAATGGCCCGCATGGCATTGAACCCTGCTATCGTAAGAGGGCAGACGGCCGCTTCCGATCCCCCGGCGATCATGGCGTCGGCGTATCCGTCGGCGATCAGATTGAAGGAGTCCGATATGGCGCTGTTGCCGGAGGCGCAGGCCGTGACGACACAGTTGATCGGTCCCTTCGCGCCGAACCTGATCGAAACATTGCCCGAAGCGAGGTTCGCCAGAACGGCCGGTATGGCAAAGGGAGATATCTTCCGCGGGCCTTCCTTGACCAGCGTCTCCTTTTCCCGCTCCATGGTGGCGAGCCCTCCGATGGCCGAGCCGATGATAACGCCGGTCCTTTCGGCGTTTCCGGCATCGATCGTAAACCGGGCGTCCTCGAGGGCCATCGCTGTTGATGCCAGGGAATAGATGATGAAATCGTCGAGCCGCCGGCATTCCTTGGCGCTGATGAATGCCGCCGGGTCGAAACGGCGCACCTCACCGGCGATCGCCGTCTTGTGCGCGCTCGCGTCGAATTTCGTGATCCGCTCTATTCCGGATTCACCGGCGCAGGCTTTTCCCCAGCTTTCCTCGACGGTATTGCCCAGTGGGTTCACCGTTCCGAGGCCTGTTACGACAACTCTCCTTCGATTGGGATTCATGCCTTACCCCAGCCTTTGCTTGATGTATTCGATGACGTCCCCGATGGTCACGATCTTGACGAGGTCCTCATCGGGGATCTCGATGCCGAACTCGTCCTCCAGGGCCATCAGAAGTTCGACGATGTCAAGGGAATCCGCCCCGAGGTCATCTATGAACGCCGCGTCAAGCCGGCATTCCTCCTCGGAGAGGTTCAACTGCTCCATGACTGCTTCCTTTACCCTCTTTTCAATGTCAACGGTCATTTACTCACTCCTCCTCATGTTCGCTCACTACTGTCGGATCTTCCGTTCTTTCTTACATGTACAGGCCGCCGTTCACGTGTATCACCTGGCCCGTTATATAGTCCGCGGCGGGTGATACGAGAAAGGCGACGGTCCCGGCGACGTCCTCGGGCGTCCCCATCCTCTTCAGGGGTATCATCTCCAGGAGTTGCGCGCGGTTCATCTCGCCGATGCCGGCGGTCATGTCCGTTTCAGTGAATCCCGGCGCCACGGCGTTGACACAGATGTTCCGGGACCCGAATTCCCGGGCGAGGGACCGGGTGAAACCGATGAGAGCGGCCTTGGTGGCCGCGTAACAGGCCTGACCAGGGTTCCCCGCCTCGGCGACGATGGAGGTCATATTGATGATTCGCCCCCACCGCTGTTTCAGCATGGAGCGGATCGCGCCGCGGGAACAGTTGAACACCCCCTTCAGGTTGGTGTCCACCACGGGGTTCCAGTCGTCCTCCTTCATCCGCAGGAAAATGCCGTCGAGGGTGATGCCGGCGTTGTTCACCAGAATATCAATGCTCCCCCGCTCTTGAACGATGTGTTCGATGGCCTTCGCAACGGCGTCGGCGTCAGCGACATCGAATCGCAGGCACTCTCCGTGACCGCCTTTCTCCTGAATGAGGGCCAGCGTTTCGCGGGCCGCCTCCTCATTCCTCACATAATTGACGTAGGTGAAGATGCCTGTTTCGGCCAGTCTGACGGCAATGGCCCTGCCGATCCCTCTCGATGCTCCCGTTACCAGGGCTGTTTTTCCTTCGATTCGGTCCATCGCACCGTAGTATGTTGTCATGTCCGGTCTGCCAGGCAGGCCGCTGTTTCGGCCAGCGACGCCGCGTCCTCGACGTGCAGGACCCTGATATCGCCCTTTATCCGCCTGATCAGGCCCGAAAGAACCTGTTTCGGTCCGATTTCAACGATGGTACTGATACCCATCGCCGCCGTCATGCGCTCTATCGTTTCCTGCCATCGGACCGGCTCATAGAGCTGTCTTGTCAGAAAATCGATCGTCCTGTCCGCTGAATGGGTCTGGGCCGGGTCGCAATTCGGGATCACCGGGACGCTGCAATCCCCTATGCCGACGGTTTCAATGTCCCTTTTCAGCCTGTCCGCCGCCCCTTTCATCAGGCTGCAATGGGAGGGGATGCTCACGGGGAGGATGACGCTTCGTCTGCCACCCGCCTCTTTCAGTTTCTCCAGGGCTGTTTCGACGGCTTTATGATGACCGGAGATAACGTTCTGGTTGGGACTGTTCATGTTGGCCAGTTCCACCACGAAGCCTTCCGCTGCCGTCTCCCGGCAGATCCGTTCGACCGTCTCCGCGTCGAGGCCCATGACGGCGGCCATCGCTCCCACCCCGGCCGGAACAGCTTCCTGCTGGTGGGTGGCCCGGGCCCGGACCAGTTTTACCGCGTCGGTGAATTCCATGGCACCCGCCGCCTGGAGGGCGCTGTACTCACCAAGACTGTGCCCCGCCATGGCGACCGGGTTCAATCCCGTTTCCCGCGCGAGGACGGCGAAGGCGGCGACGCTCATTGTGAATATGGCCACCTGGGTATTGACCGTCGCGTCCAGGGCTTCGGAAGGACCCTCAAAACAGAGACGTGCCACATCCTCGCCGAGGGCGTCACCGGCGGCTTCAAAGATGTTGCGTACCTCACCGTATGCCGCGTGCAG
This sequence comes from Deltaproteobacteria bacterium, assembly GCA_016933965.1. NCBI lineage: Bacteria > Pseudomonadati > Myxococcota > Myxococcia > Deltaproteobacteria bacterium. The sequence continues at coordinate 67,970 of JAFGTS010000029.1, forward strand.
CTCCCGCCCCATGCCGACATACTGGGATCCCTGGCCCGGAAAAACGGCTCCCACGGAGGTCATGCGATCACTCCCTTCTCACGGCGGCGGCACGGGGTGCCTATTCCGTGGGAATCACCTCACGGCCCTTGTAGGTGCCGCAGTTCAAGCATGCCCTGTGTGGCAGCTTCGGCTCGTTGCACTGGGGGCAGATGGATGTCGCCGGTGCCTTGAGCGCGTCGTGGGACCGCCGCTTGTTCCTGCGCGTCCGTGAATGTCTGTGGGTTGGATTTGCCATATGGTGTCACCCCCTTTTCTTTTTCACCTGAAAATCTTTCAAAACGGCGAAAGGACTCGTCTCGTCCGTCCTCTCGCACGTGCATTCCTTCTCATTCAGATTGACCCCGCATCGGGGGCATATTCCCCTGCACGACTCCATGCAGAGCGGTTTTACCGGTACGTTCAGGATGATCTGTTCCGCCACCAGGTCGGACAGGTCTATCGTTTCATCCCGGTATACCCCGAAATCGAGGTCGTCGGCGGTCAGCTCTTTTTCCGCTTCCGTTTCATGCCCGTCTTCCGTGCTCTCTGCCGGGACAAGCACGTATTTGAAGCGCAACCGCTCCACATCGTCAAACCGTTTCAAACACCGGCAGCACTCGAACTCCATATCGGCCGTTATGGTCCCTTCGACGACGACGTTCTTCAGTGTTTTCACCGCGCGACAGTCAACATGTATTTCCTTGACCCGGAAATCCTGCCGGTTCTCCTCGGGAATCTTGGCATGCAGCCAGTCACCCGCTTTCGTAAACCGGATCGATGCTCCCCCGGCGGGTATTTTCGTCGTCTTGATCAGCAAGGCCTGTCCCGCTTCTGCCGGTTTTGAATAAAGGATGTGAGATAATTACAAATTCATTTCCATGTCAAGAACTTTTTATGATTCCACGGGTGAATAAGCGGAAATCGCCCTGTGTGAAGCAATTCCCATACCACAAAATCTTGTCTATGAATATTCAGTATTTACTTCCGGAGATGGGGGAACGTCCCGGTGTTTCCCGGCGGCAGAGGTGTTGCAAAAAAGACACACTCTCCGGAGGCTGCGCCGGTTCCGCGGCATACCTTGCTTCCACCGGCCTTCGGCGGGTTCGAACGACCCTGCTGCTTTTTGAGCTCAATGATCGTGTTCATGGGGAATATCACCGGACCGGTGGATATGGACGTGCGCGTGGGGAACGAGGGCTTCGCCGGGGGAAAGGGCTCCTTCCTTTAATATGTAGACCTTGTCGGCGACCTTGGCCAGGAAGTCAAGATTGTGAGATATGGTCACCCGTGAATGCTCGAGGGCAAGCAGGGCCGAAACCAGCTTTTCCTCGGCCGCTTCGTCGAGACCGTTCGTTGGTTCATCTAGGAGCAGGATCTCCGGTTCCATGGCAAGGACCCCCGCCAGGGAGACCAGCGTCTTCTCTCCGCCCGAGAGCCGGTAGGTGACGCGGTCCTCGAACGCTGAAAGCCCCAGGCTCGCGAGTGTTTCCCGGGCCTTTGCCGCCGCCTCCTCGGGGGATTTCCCCAGGTTCAGGGGCCCGAAGGCCACATCTTCAAGAACGGTGGGGCTGAAAAGCTGATCGTCGGCGTCCTGAAAGAGGAGGCCGATCCTTCTCCGCGCCTCTGCGAAATCCTTTTCCTTCTCCACCCGTTTTCCAAAAAGCTCTATTGTTCCCCCGCCGGGTTGCAGAAGCCCCATGATGAGGGAAAAGAGGGTCGTCTTGCCGCTTCCCGTGGAACCGACGATGCCGACCCGCTCGCCACGGTGAAGCCGGAAGGAGCACCGGTCGAGGACCGGCCTGCCTCCCCGGTAGGAAAAGGAAATATCCCTGAGGTCGATGATCACGGAATTCTGTTCCATTGCAGAATGACCAGTAGCAGCACGGCGGCTATCATGGCCGCGAAATACAGCATGTCCCTGCCGCCGATGGAATACCGGCAGAGGCTGTGGTACCTGCCGCTGAACCCGCGGCAGAGCATGGCCTGGTGGATGCGTTCGGCCCGGTCATAGCTGCGGGCAAGGAGCATCCCCACCAGGTAGGCGTAGCTCCGGTAGGTATGGACTGTCGTGTCCGGTCTGAATCCCCTGATCTTCATGGCGTTCGTCAGTTTCACGTATTCCCGGAAAATGACGTGGATGTACCGGTAGGTGAACACCATGAGGTTGGTCAGTTTCCCGGGAACATGCAGTTGATCGAGGGCGTACCCGATGGCGAAGACCGGCGTGGTGCCGAGGGCGGCGATGGTGATAATGAGTATGGCATTGCATTTCAGGGTGATCCGCAGGGCGTGCATGAGTCCCTCGGTGGAAAGAACGAGGGGGCCGATCGAGAACAGGGAGGTGCCGTCATAGGTAAAGGGCAGGATGATCCAGATAAAGAAGATCAGGCCGTTGGCGAAGAAAAGGCGGGCGAGGAACGGCTTGACCGGAAGCCGCGCCTGAACGGCCGGGACCAGGGAAATGACCAGGGCGGCAACGAGGGTTTCCAGCCCGTTGGAAAGGGCCACCACCACGGAAAAGGCAACGGTCCCGATTATCTTCACCCGGGGATCGATATGGTGGATCGGCGATTCCCCTGTGACAAATTCTTCACCGAGCATGGCGGTTCATTCTCCTGTCCGTATTGAACCTTCACAAAAAGTAATGGGGTCAGGTCTTGCAATATCACATTCCACTCAGAATCTGCCCCTCCCCATGTGGAATCTTATAAAAATTCTATTGTTTTCGTCGCTGATTTTACTATATAGATCCTCTCGTTGTTTCCCTTCAAGTCTGCAGGCGTTACGATGAAACCCTGTCGTTCGGAAGAGTACCCTAAGGTAAAGCCAATTATTTCTTCGCCATCAAAAAATGTAATCTTGATCTTTCTTCCTCCACCAACGACGGTATCAGTATAACTTTTCTTATGTTCTCTGTTTCCTTCAAAATCCTTTACAAAAAATACAGCCTTCAAATCTTCGATCTGCATTTCTTTTACTGCTGTTCCATCCAGTGGTTCGACATGGAATGTGCTTTTATTCGGAAAGAAATCAACTGTTTGACCTTTCAGAATAGAACCATCCTTATATCTCGCGACGATCTTGTTTTTTTTCATATCTTTCTCCAATTGAGATTGGCTTATTTATGTATTAGCTTCCATGATATGTCAACGAGGATAATACCGTTTTTCTGCTCATGATGATATCGGTCAGCCTTTAAAACACGAGTTGTTTCATTTATACATTTTCAGATAGAAATCAAGGCATAAAAAACGGGAGCCGTATTTAAAATTCAATCAATTCGGTTCGATGAGTATTTAAATAACTTCAAAAATCAGAATTTATTGTTTTCATATCGTTTTACTCCAATCCAAGACCTGAACCCATTTACTTCACTGTCGCCAAGCTTTGTGTTATCCTCGCCACATGACGGCCTGCATTCACGCTTCAATGGTCCGGCCGCTTCTCCTGAAAGCAGAGGAAAGGAGATATGGACGAATTCCTTGATGTGATAATGGTTGTTTTTCTCTATATCGTATTCATTCTCTGCATTCCTGTCGTCATGCTCGTTGCCACTCCTTTTATCCTGATCTGGCCCGGGAGGAAAGGTGCCGGTGGTGTGAGGGAAAAACGTCAGATAAAGAGAAGATATGCCAGGATCTGGAAGATCATGGAAAGTATCGGTGTGGGGTTGCCTACATCATAGATCGGAGTGAGATCGGAGTCTCCTATGCCCAAAACAGAACCCTTTGATGCCTATAGCGATAGATATGATGAGTGGTTTGAAGTGAATCGCGATGCCTATCATGCCGAAATAGAGGCGGTTCAACGAATGGTCCCCTTTCCCCGGGGCTCGGGTCTGGAGGTGGGCGTCGGTTCAGGTAAGTTCGCTGTGCCACTCGGAATAAAGATCGGTGTCGAACCGTCTGAAGCAATGGCAGTGAAAGCCGAAAAACAGGGGATCCGGGTTTTTCGAGGCGTTGCAGAGGACCTGCCGTTCCCTGATTCCAGGTTTGACTTCGTTCTGATGGTAACGACCATCTGTTTTGTCGACGACATTCTCACATCGTTTCGAGAAGCATTCCGGGTGGTAAAACAAGGCGGATGTATTGTTGTGGGATTCGTGGATAAAGAAAGCGAATTGGGGAAAAAGTACAGTGCCATGCGCGATTCGAACGTCTTTTACAGGGAGGCCACCTTCTTCTCCGCACAGGAAGTATCTCAATACCTCACGGACGCCGGCTTCAGTGATCTGACGTTCAAACAAACACTCATCCCCGGAGAAGAAGAAAAAATGGTTCAGGACGGCTTCGGGGAAGGGGCGTTTGTTGTCGTGAAAGGTGTGAAACAGGAGCAGGGGAGCCTTCGACCATGAGTAAAACAAATCAACTGGACGATCCGTTGACCGTTACCATCGGCCATGAACAGCTCATACTGCGCCGTCGTTACGAGATGGCGAGCATCCTCAATGATTTTGTGATCGCGGCCCATATCCACCTGCAGCGAATTCCCGCAAGTCAATGGGAACACTGAAAAAGGGCTTACAACAGGATGTTGTGATTCACAATTCAACAGTCTGTTGCCGGAATCACCTTTTGCCGGCCTGAAACGTTTCTAATACATCTGCAGGCAGTGGTACAGAGGCAAAGTGGTAAAGTGAAAAGTGTGAAGCATGAAGCATTCACGAATCACGGTTCCCGAATCCCGATCCCCGACCCCTTATTTTCTCACGGGATTTCTGAAGGAGCAGGGGACCATGGTGCTGCACTTTCCGCAGACGTCGGCGATACCTTCCCGTTCATAGAGGCGGGCATTTTCCTGAAGCAGTGAATGGCATCGGTGGCGGTCGAAACCTTCTTTTTCAAGGGCACCGACGGGGCACCGCTTCAGGCACTGTCCGCAGTCGATGCCGGCCCGGTCCAGGCAGTATTCGATATCGGGCCGTGCCGTCGGCGGGATCACGGCATCGGTGATGATGCTCCCGAACCTCCCGCAACATCCCTTTTCGGTTATCAGGAGGTGATGGGTCCCGAACTTTCCCAGTCCGGCTATATAGGCGACATGCTTGTGGGACCAGTCGCTCATGAGCTGTTCCTTATCGAAATTGTGGGTCGGCAATGGGCCCACGGCTTGAAAGCCATGGTGTTCCAACGCTTCTGAAAGGTGCTGGTTCAGGTCGATGATCAGCGCGTTGGTCTCAACGTAGGCGACGGCCCATTCCTTTGACGCGTGATAGCCCTTTCTGTTCGAGCGCACCGTATGTTCCTCGAAGGGAATAAAATAGGAGACGACGGTTCCGGCATTATCCAGCAATTCACGGGGGGTTGCATGGGTCGGCCGGACGACCGTTCTGAGATGCTCGAAAAGGGGGTCACCGGCGTCGGCGAAACCCGTCAGCGGTTTTCCCCAGGTGGTCCGCGTTCCCCGTCCGGAAGGTCGTGACGCCGTGAAACGCTCTATTTCTTTACGTATGATATCCTGCATGACGGAGCCGCTTTCGGTTGGTGCCTGCACGGTGTGCTTCCATGAGTGTACGCATTGATGAAAGGGTTTACAAACGCAGGGTGGATCGCTGTTTTTTCTGCGCCCTTCCCATCCCGAATCCCAGGAGAAGTCCGAAGAGAAGGACCAGGGCTCCCGAAAGGAACCACATGTTCCGTTTCGCGGCCACAAGGAGCATGTGTTCATGCTGCGTCTTCTTCAATTGCGCCGTTGTACGGTCCAGTTCTTTCTGAAGCGCGTCGTGGGTTTTTTTCAATGCAAGATAGGTTGATGACCCGGCGAGCAGTTCCTGGTGTTCCGCTTTCAGGCGATCGAGCTCTTCCCCGGCCTTTTTGAGATCAAGTTCCAGGCGGCCGCTCTTTGAGAGGGCCTCCCGCAGCTCCGCTTCCAGGCGGTTCAGCTTTATCTTCAGTTCCTCCGCCTCGGACAGGGCCGCCCGGGCACGGGTCTCCCAGGGCTCGCGCCGGATCAGATACCGGCTCAGGACCCAGCCTTCCCGGACGATGCTTTTCTTTGATTGCCGCACCAGGCTCCAGCCCTCCCGCGATTCCAGGACCTCCACGGCGTCACCGGACGAGAGCATCGCCACGATCTTGTGCTCGGTGCTTGGTCCCGTGCGCATCGTGACCTCGAAGGAGTCTGTGATGTAGGCTGTGTCGGCACGGACCGGCCCGTCGAATGCCGCGAGGCAGAGGACGAGAGCGATCATAAGGGTCGATTTTTTCATTCTCTTTCTCTTTCCCGCATCCCTGTGGATTTCCTGTCGAACGCAATCGAGAAAACCACTTTTCTGGGAGAAAGTCAATATCTGAGTGCCTAAGTGCCTAAGTGCCTAGTACACCTCCCCCTTTTGAAAAAGGGGGATTGAGGGGGATTTTTGAGAGAGTGACAAAGGGGCAGAGCGACAAAGCGACAAAGTGCTCAATACATGTAACGTGAGAGAACTGTAGTTGCCCGATTCATCGGGCGCTTTTTGAAACCGCCGATAAATCGGCACACTACAAAGACAGACCAAACAACATACCTGTCGAATAATCCCTGAATCTCGTTTCCCGGTCCACGTCTCCAGAATCCTGATCCCCGAATCCCGCACTCAGGCACCTAGGCACTTGCCCTATCAATGTGTATAATCCTTGAGCACCTTGGAGGGGTCGGACCGGATGTTGTCCAGTTTTGATTTGAATTCTTCAGTGGGTTCTATGCCGGCCTTCTTGAGCATCCGCTCCGCGTCGAGGCCGATGTTGCGGGTATCCTTGTAAAAGGCATCGTTTTTCGAGGCCCCCGGTTTGTATGAACGCAGCCGGTCAGCCTGGGACGCATGATAGTTCACAGCCGATATGATCCGTTTCGGGCCCTTCGCCCCGCATGATTCGCAGGCCAGACCCTTGGGATCATCGAATCCCCGTACGATAACGCTCATGATGTGCCCGCATTTGCGGCATTGGTACTCGTAAATAGGCATGGGCGGTATATAACAATTCCGTCACCTGATTTCAAATGAAAATAAACGGCCCCCCCACCGTCGCGAAGAGAAAACCTGTTGAAAGGGCGGCAAAATCCTGCTATTGCCACAATGTTTGTCTTTGTTCCTGATAATCATCCAAAGGAGGGAAGCCGATGGAATATACCACTATTGAGTTCAAAAAAGAGGGGCCGATCGGGATCATAACGCTGAACCGTCCTGAATGTTTGAATGCCATCAATTTCACCATGCGTGACGAATTCCGTCATGTCCTGAAGGCCCGGTTCGACGACCTCGATACACGGGTGCTCATCATAACCGGTGCGGGGAAAGGGTTCAGCGCCGGACTCGATATCAGGGACCCGGAGATCATGAACCCAACGGGATATACACCCAAGTCAGCATACGAAAATCAGCGTCTCTATTCCGATTTCATACTTTTCATGAGACAGATCCCGCAGCCCATCGTGGGTGCCATCAACGGTGTGGCTGTGGGCGCCGGGTTTTCCATCGCTATGGCTTGCGACATGCGGCTGGCGGCGCCGAAGGCCAGGTTCCAGGGGGCTTATATCAATCTGGGGTTCGGCGGCGCCGACATGGGTTCGTCGTGGTTGCTGCCGCGGGCCATCGGCATCGGCAACGCGGCGAGATATCTCCTGACGGGAGATTTTATGAGCGCCGATGAGGCCTATCGCACCGGGTTCGTGCAGGCCGTCGTCGAACCGGAGAAACTGATGGACGAAGCAATGGCGCTGGCGCAGAACATGGCGGGAAAATCCCCCCTCGGCCTGCGGCTCACGAAGGAGGCCCTGGACCGGAACACGGGCGGCATGAGCCTTGAAGACGCCATCCGCCTGGAAGACCGCAACCAGGCCCTGACGATCGCTCAGCTTATATCGGGAAACAAATAGAACCCACCCACGGGGTTTCATAAAGATACAAAGAAGGAGGAACGTTCCATGGCGCAGACCTTTATCAGTATGAGGAACCTGAAATTCATGCTTTATGAAATGTTCGATGTTGAGTCCCTCATTCAATATCCATTCTTCGCGGATCACAGCCGTGAAGTTTTCGACATGGTCCTCGAAACGGGAATGCGGATGGGCAGGGACATCCTGTATCCCGTGTTTTCCGACATGGACAAGGAACAGCCGGAGTACACGGGGACGACGGTGCGGGTGCATCCTGTCGTGGAAACGGTCATGAAGGCCTGCGGCGATGGGGGCTGGATCGGTGCCCATACGTCCTACGAACTGGGCGGCCAGCAGATACCGAACAGCATCATGACAGCCTTCCGGGGTATTTTCTCGGCGGCGAACTATTCCGCCTGCGTCTATCCCTTTCTTACCGCCGGTGCGGCCCACCTGATCACGTCCTTCGGTTCGCAGGAGCTCATCGATACCTATGTTCCGAACATGTTTGCCGGGCGGTGGCAGGGGACCATGGCGCTGACTGAACCCCAGGCCGGTTCATCGCTGACCGACGTCAGCACCACGGCCTATCCCACCGATCAGGGATATTACAAACTGAAGGGACAGAAGATCTTCATATCCTGTGCCGATTATGACTGCGTCGAGAACGTGGTGAACCTCATGCTCGCTAAGATCGAAGGCGCCCCCCTGGGGATCAAAGGGATCTCCCTTTTCGTGGTACCCAAGAAGCGCCTGAACGAGGAAGGCGGGCTTGAGGACAATGACATTACCTGCACCGGCATTTACCACAAGCTCGGTTACCGCGGCGCGCCCATCACGCAGCTCAGTCTCGGAGAGAACGACGACTGTCGCGGCTTGCTCGTGGGAGAGCCTCACAAGGGGATCCGGTACATGTTCCAGATGATGAACGAAGCCAGGATCGATGTCGGCATGGGAGCGGCCGCCATTGCCTCGGCGGCCTACTATGCCGCCCTTGAATACACGAAGGAACGTCCCCAGGGGAGAAAGATCACCTCGAAAGACCCTGCCGAACCGCAGGTTCCCATCGTGGAGCACGCCGACGTGAAGCGCATGCTCCTTTTTCAGAAGGCGATCGTTGAAGGGGCCTTTTCATTGATATTCCAGTGCGCCCGGTATACCGACCTGCTCACGGTCCTTGACGACGGTGAGGAAAAGCAGCGATGTGAGCTGCTGCTTGAGATCCTGACACCCATCGCCAAGACCTATCCCTCCGAGATGGGCATCCTGTCCTGCAGCCAGGGGCTTCAGTGCCTGGGCGGCTACGGATACTGCGATGAATTTCCCCTGGAGCAATATTACCGGGACGTGCGGATCCATCCGATCCATGAGGGAACAACGGGTATTCAGGGAATGGACCTGCTGGGCAGAAAAGTAGTGATGAAGAATGGCCGGGCCTTCATGTTCTATCTGGAAGAAGTTCAAAAAACGATAGCCCAGGCCAGGGAAAAAGATCAGCTTGCGCCATACGCCGACCGGCTTGCCGAGGCACTGGAAAAACTGAAGGAGATCACGCAGGTACTGACGACCCTTGCAATCGGCGGCGAGATAGAACTGTTCCTGGCCGATGCGACCCTGTATCTCGAGTTCTTCGGCATTATCGCCATCGCCTGGCAGTGGCTCCTGCAGGCCGTCACAGTCCACAACGCGCTGAAAAGTTCTCCCATTGAAGCGGATATCGATTTTTACCACGGCAAACTTTTCGCCTTCCGGTATTTCTTCGAGTATGAACTGCCCAAGATCGACGGCCTCGCCCGGCGGCTGAAGAACAGCGGCGACGGCCTGACGGTGCAGATGAAGCCGGAGTATTTTTTGTGAGTATCTGAGTGCCTGAGTGTCTGCGTGCGTGACAAAACCCGCCTCCCCGCTGGAAAAGGGGGATTGAGGGGGATTTTGAGAGAGTGACAAAGGGGCAGAGCGACAAAGCGACAGAGTGCTGGATACACATGTAACGTGAGAGAACTGTAGTTGCCCGATTCATCGGGCGCTTTTTAAAAACGCCGATAAATCGGCACACTACAAAGACAGACCCAACAACAGACCTGTCGAATAATCCCCGAATCCCGATTCCCGGATTTGCTCGGGCACCATTTCCTTCTCCCGGTGTTTCCCCTCCCGGTTGCTAATTCCTTCCAAATTATTTACAATCCACCAATATGCGAATGATAAAGGAGGATCAATGATCCAGAGGATCACATTGGGGAAAACCGGCCTCGATATAAACCGCTTCGGATTCGGAGGTATTCCGATCCAGCGTGTCGATGAGAGGCAGGCGGTTGAAACGGTGGCCCACGCGATCAGAAAGGGAGTTGATTTCATTGACACCTCGCGCGCTTACACGACGAGCGAGCGACGCATCGGTATTGCACTGGCGGAAACGGGAAAAGACGTCGTCCTGGCGACGAAATCCATGGAAAAGTCGGCCGACGGGATCCGGCGGGACATTGAAAAAAGTCTTCAGGAACTGCGAAGGAACGAGATAGATCTCTACCAGTGCCATTTCGTCAGGGACACTGAAGCCTATCGCCAGGTCACGGGAAAGGGCGGGGCGCTGGAAGGGCTCCTGAAGGCCCGTGAAGAGGGCATGATCGGGCATATCGGTATCACCAGTCACAGTCTTGACCTCCTGGAGCGGGTTATTGATGATGGCCTCTTTGAGACGATCATGGTCTGTTACAGTTTTCTCGAGCCAAAAGCGGAGGAATCCGTGATCCCCCGGGCGCTGGCGAAGAACATGGGTGTTATCGCCATGAAATCCTTTTCCGGCGGAGCCATTGAAAACCCGCGGCTTGCAATCTGTTACGCCCTGGCCATTCCCGGGACCGCCATCATTCCCGGTGTCGAAAGCATTGAATTGTTCGATGCGAACTGGAACGTCTATCTCGGCGACCTGACCCTCGATGATGCCGACCAGCGGGACATCGAGGCCTTCAGAAATGAATACGGAAAACAGTTCTGCCGGCGTTGTGACTACTGCCAGCCCTGCCCCGAAGGGATTGCCATCCAGTTTGTCCTTGGTGTCCGTTCCATGGTCAAACGGATGGGAACATCCATTCTTGAGACCGGCTGGCAGAAGGCAGTTCTCGAACAGGCAGAAAACTGCACGGAATGCGGCGAATGCATGGAGCGATGCCCCTATGAGCTGCCCATCCCGGAACTGATCAAGAGTAATCTCGAATGGGCGAGGAAGGTCACGAGGGGGAATCCATGATTCGTTATTCGTTTTCCAAAACCCGAATCCCCACTCAGAATCTGATATATCCACCGTCGATGGTGACGGTGTCTCCCGTGTGGTAGGCGCTGGCATCGCTGGCGAAATATACGGCGATGGCGCCGAAGTCTTCGGGGACGCCCCACCGGCGCTGGGGGATGCGTTTCAGGACCGCCTTCTGTATGATCTCCAGGTCGAGGATGTCCTTTGTCATTCCCGTTTCTATCCACCCCGGGATGATGCAGTTGGCGCGTATTCCGTATCTGGCGTATTCGACGGCGATGGAACGGACCATGGCCAGGAGGCCCGCTTTCGTCGCCGCATAATGTTCACCCCGCGGCTGTCCCGAGACGGAGGCGAGGCTGCTGGTCGCGACCAGTGAGCCCCTGATCTCCCGGTCGATCATGTGATTGATCGCCGACCTGAAGGTAAAGAACGCCCCCTCCAGATTGATGCCGACGATCTCCCGCCACTCGGCGGCCGTCGTTGTGTGAAAGGGGGTCCCCCTCTGGCCGACGCCCGCGTTGGCAAAACAGGAATCTACCTTTCCCAGTGTTACGACGGTCCGGGCGAAACATTCCTCAACCCGCCCTTCATCGGACACGTCGCAGGTCAGGGCCAGGACCCGGCGACCGTGCCTGCGGAGTTCTTCCTCCGCTTCCCGGTTCTTTTCCTCAGAACGACCCCAGATGCAGACATCGGCTCCGGCCGCCGCCAGGGCATGGGCCATGCCGAGCCCGATCCCGCTGTTTCCCCCGGTGATCAACGCTACTTTTCCCGTAAGATCGAACATGTAAGAGTCCTTCCTTTCTTTGATCGCTGGTATGAAATTCCTGTCCCGGTTCACGTCACCTCTCTGAACCGGGGAAAAACAAAGTAAAAACCTGCCACGAAAAGGCACAGGAATACACCGCCGATGGCCAGGGAATCAGCGGTTCCAATGCTTTCCGCGAGTGCCCCGAAGGGAACGGCGCTCAGGGGCATGATGCCGAAGGTCATCATCGCCATGCTGACGATACGACCCCGCATTTCAGCGGAGGAATAGAACTGCATGAGCGTCATGTTGAGGGACATGAACACGGCGCTCAGAAAACCGATCAGGAAGAGGGCGGGAAGGGCCGTCGCATAGGTCGTGCAGAAGGCCAGCAGGACAAGTGAGATGCCCCAGGTGAAACCGTTGGCGACCAGAAACAGCCCCCGCCGCTTCAGGTGATTGAAAGAGGCAAGGATCAACGCACCCGCGAGAGAGCCGATGCCGACAAAGGTCATCAGGACCCCCAGGCCGTCGGACTGGATGTTCATGATTTCCCTTCCCCAGGCGGGGAGCAGTGCCAGATAGGGGAACCCGAAAAGGGCGGGGACAAAGGCCATGATGACCAGGGCCAGGATGGTGGGATTCTTCGCTGCGTAACGGAAGCCCTCGCGGATATCGGCGGCCATGCCCTTTCTCGGCCCCCGTGCCGCAGGTATCCTTCCCGTTCTGATGACGGCCGTACAGAGAACGGCGAAGGCATAGAGGACGGCGATCAGGTAGAAAACGCCGGCGGTCTCGATGAATATGATGAGGATCCCCGCCAGGACGGGTCCGATGATCCGTGTCAGGTTCATGCCGGCGCTGCTGAGAGAGATGGCGTTCATGAGGGACTCGTCGGGAACGATCTCCGAGATCAGGGATTGACGGCTGGGCATGTTCAGGGCGGCCATGGTGCCATTGCAGAACCCGAGGACCATGAGATGCCAGAAACGGACGATTCCCGTCATGTCCAGGACGGCCAGGAGCAGGGTCAGGAAGGCGTTCCCGGCCTGGGTCAGCATGATCATCCGCCGCCGGGATATCCGGTCCGCCAGAGCGCCGCCGATCACCGAGGCGAAGGTGAGCGGCAGTGCGAAGGACATCATGACCAGCGAGAGCGCGAGAGGTGAATCATCGGTGAGCCGGAGAATGAGCCATCCCCGGGTGATCTGCTGCATGCCGATGGCCATGAATGAGAAGAACGTCCCCAGCCAGAGCCACCGGTAGTCCCGGAAATGGAATGACTGCAATGCCTGGGAAATCCCTCCCCGAAAGGACCGGGCGGTTTTCGTCGCCTGCGGCGTATGTATGTTTTCTCTTGTCGGATCGGATTCCGGATCCATTCTCCACCGCGCCTTGTGCGATCCCGAGGATTTCAGGATGAGTTTTCGCCGATGGTCCTGTGTTGTACCTTATTTTGAAGGCCGGGGGAAATAAAAAACCCTAAGTGCCTAAGTGCCCTATATGCCTCCCCCTTTGAAAAAGGGGGATTGAGGGGGATTTTGAGAGAGCGACAAAGGGGTAGAGCGACAAAGCGACACAGTGAAAAGCGAGAAGCATTCACGGATAACGAATCACAATTTTCGGTTCCTGGATCCCGCATTCAGGCACTTAGGAACTCAGGTACTCAGGCACTGTTTCTCCTAATCCCCGAATATGGTTGAAACATGCCGCGGTTTCTGCAAGAATC
>JAFGTS010000030.1 GCA_016933965.1 Deltaproteobacteria bacterium
ACGCCCACGATCCTGACGATCCTGGGCGTGATCATGTATCTGAGGATCGGCTGGCTGGTCGGACACCTGGGGCTCTATCGCATTATCATCATCGTCATCCTGGCCAACGCCATCACGTTGGTCACCACCCTCTCCTTCTCCTCTGTGGCAACCAATATACGGGTCGGTGTGGGCGGCGCCTATTACATCATATCCCGCAGCCTTGGGCTGGAGATCGGCGGCGCCATCGGCCTGCCCCTCTATCTGTCGCAGGTCTTTTCCGTTACCCTCTACGCATACGGTCTTGCCGAATCCTTGCGGTTCGTCTGGCCTGAGATTCCCGTGCAGACGGCCACCTTCGTGATCATTAGTGCCGTGGGTCTCCTGTCCATGGCGGGTGCCCGGCTCGCCCTGAAGGTGCAGATCCCCGTCATGGTCCTGATCGGTGTATCGCTCCTGGCCCTTGCCGCCGGCACGCTGTCACAGGGGTGGGGGAAACCGTTCCCTCTCGATTATCATTCCGGCGACCTGGGATTCTGGATCGGGTTCGCCATCTTCTTCCCGGCCGTCACGGGGGTGATGGCGGGCCTGGGCCTCTCGGGAGACCTGGAAGACCCCGGACGCTCCATCCCCATCGGGGCGATAGCGGCGGTACTGACCGGTTTTACTATATACCTCATCGTTCCCATTCTGCTTTTTATAGGTGTCGACGCAAAGGAGCTCCGCGGTAACGTCCTCGTCTGGCTTTCCCTTGTCCCCCTTGGAGCCCTGCTGATACTGCCGGGCCTGTGGGGGGCCATCTTTTCGTCGGCGGTCGGTTCCATGCTGGGTGCTCCCCGCACGCTCCAGGCCCTGGCAAAGGACCACCTGGCCCCCCGGTTCCTGGGGTGGACGACGGGGGACCGGCGGGAGTTGCTTCCGGGACTCGTTCTTTCCCTGATGATCTCCCTGGGGGCCGTTTTTCTCGGCGACCTGAACGCCGTGGCGACGGTGGTCACCGTGTTTTTCCTGACCACCTACGGCATGATCAATATCGTGGCGGCCCTCGAGACCCTGAGCGGCGATACATCATGGCGCCCGAAACTGAAGGTTCCCTGGGCCGTCAATCTCGCCGGCGGGATCGCCTGCATCGCCGTCATTTTTCTTATCAACGCCGTAGCGGGTGTCATTGCCATCATCTTTGAGCTGTTCCTCTGGCTTCTCCTGTCGAAACGGCATCATACCGCCCGGTGGGGGGACGCACGGCGGGGGATATACGAATCACTGATCCGCTGGGCCCTCCTGCGCCTTGCCGACCGGCCCATGAGCGCCCGGAACTGGCGGCCCCACGTCCTTGTCTTCGTGTCCGATCCCGTCGCGCACCTCGACCTGGTCAGGTTCGGCAACTGGTTCAGCCAGGACCGGGGTATCGTGACCGTCTGCCACCTGATGGTGGGAGACCTGCTCCAGGATGACGTCGACATTATGGAAAAGCAGCAGGAGATCCAGAGGCTGCTCAGCGGCGAGGGGCTTTCCGTCTTCGCGGAATTCCATGTCATGGAGAACATCGTGGAAGGTATCACCGATGTTTCCCAGGCGAACGGAATGGCTGGTATCGAGAGCAATACCATTCTCGTGGGATGGCCGAAGGAGCGCCCGTTGTTCATCGATTTTCTCAAGGTGATGCGCCGCCTTGAAAAACTGAAAAAATCCTTCATCATCGGTCGGATCAAGCCGCGGTACCTGTTCCCCCGCGAAGGGGTGGAACGGACGATCCATGTGTGGTGGGGCGGCCTCAAACAGAACGGGGACCTCATGCTGCTGCTCGGGTATCTGCTCACCCTCAATCCGGAGTGGGATGATGCGCGGATACGGGTCCTGAGCGTTGCCTCCAGCGAACTGGCAAAGACCAACACTGAGCGGTACCTGGAGAAACTGCTGCCCGAGATCCGGATCAAGGCGGAAGCGCAGGTCTTTCTGCGGTCACCGGAGAAAAGCATCCGTGATCTGATCCATCAGGAAAGCGCCAATGCCGAGGTCGTCATCTTCGGCCTCGCCATGCCGGCGCCCGGGGAAGAGGACGCTTACGCCCAGCGTCTGGAAGATCTGGCGGGTGACCTGCCGGTCGTGTTCTTCGTAAAAAATTCAAGTGTTTTTATCGGAGAACTCCTGCAGCCGAACGGCGAAGAAGAGGATGAGAAAAAAGGAATCGCCGCCGTGGAACCGGAGCGGTGACCGGGAGACCGGCCCGGCATTCCCCGGGACAGGTTCATTCTATTCCCTGCCACCCGGATTCTGTTTCATCGGCCGCCTGTTCTTGTCAAGCTCCATTTTCCGCAGGCGGATGTTCAGGGGTGTTACTTCCAGGAGCTCATCCTCGGCGATGAACTCGATGCACTGGTCCAGCGACAGGCGGCGCGGCGGCCGCAGTGAGACGGTGGCCTCCGCCGTGGAACTTCGCACGTTGGACAGATGTTTTTCCTTCGTGATGTTCACGTTCAGGTCGCCGCTCCGGTTCCGCTCACCGATGATCATGCCGCCGTACACCTCCGTGCCCACATCCACGAAAAGCTCGCCCCTGTCGGCCATGGCGATGCTGGCATAGGTGGTCACCCTGCCGGCCCGGTCGGCGACCAGGGCGCCGTTCGCCCGCTGGGGAATAGGCCCGAACCAGCGCTGATAGCCGTCGAATATCGTGTTCATGACGCCGGCGCCCTTGGTGTCGGTCAGGAAATGACTGCGGAAGCCGATCAGGCCCCGTGACGGTATGATGAATTCCAGCTTCGCCCGCCCGCTTCCCTTGTTGATCAGGTTGGTCATGCGACCCTTTCGCTCCGCCAGTTTCTCCGTGACGATACCGATGAACTCTTCCGGAATGTCGACCAGCAGCCGTTCCGTCGGCTCAAGGATCGTTCCCCCCTCTTCCCTGACGATCACCTGCGGCTTGGAGACCATGAATTCATACCCTTCTCTGCGCATGGTTTCGATAAGGACCGCCATCTGCAGTTCTCCGCGGCCGCAGACCTCGAACATGTCCCTGCGGGAGAGGGTCCTGATCCTCAGCGCCACGTTGCGCAGCGCCTCACGTTCAAGGCGTTCCCGCAGGTGGCGCGAGGTCAGGAATTTTCCTTCCCTGCCCGCGGGGGGACTGTTGTTCACATAAAAGATCATGGATACCGTGGGTTCGTCGATGGAAATGCGGGAAAGCGGGCGGGGGGACTCCGCCGATGAGATGGTGTCGCCGATGGCCATGGCCGCCACTCCCGCCACGGCGATGATGTCTCCCGCCTCGACACGGTCGACGGATACCCGCTTCAGACCGTTGAAACTGTATAGGGCCGAAAATGTTATTCCCGGAATGATCTCCTCCGCGCCGCACAGGGCATAGGTCCTGTTCATCTCAAGGGTCCCGTTCGTCAGGCGGCCGATGGCGAGTTGCCCCACGTACGGGTCATAGTCAAGATTGGTGATCAGAAATTGAGGGACCTCGGAATCATCCGCCTCGGGCGCCGGAATGGCGGCAAGGATGCTCTCGAACAGGGGCCGCAGGTCATCGGCACCGTCGTCCGGATCGCGATGGGCCACCCCCGTTTTTGCGTTCGTGTAAAGGATCGGGAATTCTATCTGTTCTTCGCTCGCATCGAGGTCGATGAAAAGGTCGTAGATTTCGTTCACCACCTCGCCGATCCGGGCGTCGGGGCGGTCTATTTTATTAACGACCACGATGATGGGAAGCTTTCTGGCGAGGGCCTTGCGCAGGACGAAACGCGTCTGGGGAAGGGGACCCTCGCTTGCGTCGACGAGCAGCAGGACCCCGTCAACGAGGTTCAGACTGCGTTCGACCTCGCCGCCGAAATCGGCGTGACCGGGGGTATCGACGATATTTATTTTCACGCCGCCGTACCAGATGGCCGTGTTCTTGGCCATGATGGTGATCCCGCGTTCCCTTTCGAGGTCCATGGAATCCATGACCCGCTCCATAACATCCTGATTTTCCCGGAAAATACCGCTCTGCTTCAGCATTCCGTCCACCAGGGTGGTCTTCCCGTGATCCACATGGGCGATGATCGCGATATTTCGAAAGGTTTCTTTGCGCATGTCCTTTTTCCGTTTCTTTCGCCGGCACCGGCCGGATCGAAAGACGCCTTGTAGCAGAAAGCGGGGGGAATAACCACTCGTTTTTTTACTCGACCGGGGTGATGATGAGACCCGCCGCAAAGAACGGTGCTCCCCGTAGCGGCTTCAAACGTGCGTTTCCCCCCGTTACGGGCAACCGGTTGTTGACAAATGTCCGGATCAGTGCGACAGTGCTCGGGGTTTACCGGGATGTGATCCACCATGATTTTTCATTGCGAGGCGAAGGAACAATAATGGGCGGGACCGTTCATTATGCTGATGTTCAGGGGATCACCGTTGTTTTCGCCGAAAGCCACCTCTGGCCGAATCCGGCGAATCTTTTTGTCATCCCCGATACAAACGGGTTTTCCATGATCGATGTGGGAGGAGGAGGAACGTCGGGGCGGGACCACCTTCATGCCGCCCTCGAAACACTGCACCTTTGTCTTGAAGACCTCCATACGGTCGTCCTTTCTCATGCGCACCCCGATCATATGGGCGCGATGAAATATGTGCTCGAGGCGGCCGCGCCGCGGGTGTACGTTCACACCCGGGATGTTGGATCATGCCGGGACCCCTCGAAATTGCATTATTCCTTCGATATTCCCCTTGCAAAGGATGTCTACGCACAGCGGGATCAGCACCAGGACTTTGATCTCTTTCGTTTTTTTGATGACTTCGGCTGTTCCATGTGCGCCGCTGACGAGGTCGAGGGAATACACGAAGGGGACATTCTCCGGTTGGGTGATCTCGCCTTTGAGGTGCTCCTGACACCCGGCCATGCACCGGGCCATATCTCCCTGTTTGAAAAAAATACCGGGATCCTGCTTCCCGGTGATCTGGTCGGAATAAGCCCGGCCTGGTATACGCCCTCATCGGGCGGACTGACGGCATATCTGGCAAGCCTCGATGCAATGGAATCGAAACACGCATCGCTTCTGATCCCCTCCCATGGACCGGTCATGGAAAGAGCCTCGCACAGCATCGGCCGGATCCGCGATAAGCTGATGAAACGGGAGGCGATCCTGCTTGAAGCCCTTTCAACGGGGTCGAAGACGTTCCTGGAATTGAACGCCGCCCTCTTCCGGGATGAGATCCTTCACTTTTTTCCCGGCTGCGGCATCATCGAGAGCCACCTTATCAAGCTCGAAGGAGAAGATCGAATAGAGCGGAACGGGCTGGGGCCGATACGGCTGCGGTAAAGAAATTCGTGACGCCGATCTAACGGATTATGGATTATGGATTACGGATTACGGGTTAATAGGATTAAGGGATTGCGGGATTATGGGGTCAGCGGTAGCGCCGGACCAGTTCGTACATGGCCCGCGTTCCGAATTCCAGCGCGTCGATAGGTATGCGTTCATCGGCGGCGTGTATCTTTTCAAAGAAGTTGAAATCGGGGGAAAGGTTCATGGGGGTGAACCCGTAGGTTTGAATGCCGAGCCGGCCGAAGAAACGTCCGTCCGTCACGGCGGGCAGCAGCATGGGAAGGGGTGTTCCGTCAGGGTCCGCGTCGCGCAGGATCTGTCCGAGGGTATCGAAGAGCCCCATGTCGATCGTGTCGGGACCGGGTTCGAAGGAGACCACCTTGATATCCATGTCGGTTCCCGCTATGTGCCGGAACTCTTCGAACATGTCCCCGGGAGTGAATCCTGGCAGGAGCCGGCAATCCAGATCGATGAATATCTCACTGGGGATGACATTGTGCTTGTTCCCGCCGTGGATCATTACGGCGCTGACCGTGTTTCGCAGCAGCGGGCAGAGGAACTGGCGCTTCTCGCCGAGGAGGTTCAGTATCACGTTCGTCATCGGGGGATGGAGCAATTGCTTCAGCACAAGATTTTTCGGAAATGGGAGGGCCGATACGATCGTTTCTATCATGCTCCGTGTCACGGGTGTCACGTGTACCGGAAGCATGTGCCGGTCAAGAGCATCGAGCAGCCGGGCCGCTTTCGCCATGGCCCCGCCTCTGATGGGACGGGCGCCGTGACCGCCGGGGCCGTGGAGCGTCACCCGGATATGGCAGGATTGCTTTTCCGAGACCTGGACCGGATAAAGTTTCCTGCCGCCGATGTACAGGGAAGCGCCGCCGAACTCTCCGATGGCGTACCTGATGTTCTCAAAATAGTCTCCGTGGTGTTCAACCAGATATCGTGCCCCGTAATGTCCGCCCGCTTCTTCATCGCTCAGAACGGCGAGAACCACGTCCCCGGCGGGCGTGAATCCCTCGGCTGCCGACCTGAGAAGGGCGCAGAGCATCATAACAACAGCGCATTTCATGTCGAGCGCGCCGCGACCCCAGACCGCCCCGTCGGCTACCGTTCCCTCAAAGGGAGGGTGGGTCCATTTCTGGCCTTCCGTTGTGACCACATCCACATGGCCGTACAGCATGAGAGGCGGGGAATCGCCCCTTCCCTTCAGCCGCGTGAGCAGGTTGGGCCGGTTCTCATCCTTTCCCACGAGCCGGGTGGAGAACCCGGCGCCGGTGAGCAGTGCGTCGATATGGTCAACGCAGGCCTTTTCGTTTCCCGGGGGGTTGGTGGTGTCGAAACGGATGAGGTCCCGCAGCAGAGCGGCGGGCTGTTCCCAGATGTCCTGCCTGTTTCTGAAGGAAACCATGAAAAACGGCCACCTTTCCTATCGTAATCCTGCCGGTATGAACATGGACTGCCCGTCCCGGTCGACGCACTTGACGCGGCATTTGCTTCCTACCACCGGAGGATCGGTGCGGATGACCGTGATGGTCCCCGGTTCATTCCGGACGGTCATTGACTGGTCGAAGGCTTCTTCGTTCCACCGGGTGTCCAGAAAAATGTAATGCTGTTTCTCTTCGTGGCACCGGCCTACGAAACGGCTCGCCAGATACCGGGCGGCGACATCGTATTCGGCCAGCGAATCCAGGTACCGGGACCGGTCGATACCCTTTTCCTCCATCATCCGGAGCGCAATGTACTGCGGGCAGATATAGGTCAGTCCCGCTGTCTGGAACCATTTCGGGAACAGTTCAAAAGGACGTACAATGCCGCCGGACCACTCCTGAAAACTGTTATCAACCAGAAAATGCAGGGTGAATCCCCGTTCCACAAGTTCCCCCGTGAACACGGCGGCACTCGCTTCGAGGAACTGGAACAGGGCGTCATCGACGACAACGATCTCGCGATTCGCCGCCTTGTAAAGTTCATCCACCATAATGGAGGCAAGGGCGGCGAGATGTTCGTCACTGAGGTCGGCCGTGTGAAGCACGACGGCTGCCCTGATGGCCGACAGTTCCAGGTCCCGTTCGGAGGGCCTGTGTCTGGCCAGTTCGCGGGAACGGCGGTACACGGCATCTTCCCTCTGGTCCCAGTATGCGAGGAGAAATTCCGACACCGCTGTCTTCCTTCCCTGCGCCGCGCGGCAGGACCCGACCCGCCGCGGTTTTAACATTGCCGTTCATGACCACATATACAGGAGTCTTTCCTTCTGTCAATGTCGAAGTGGCCGTTCCTTCCGGCGCCGTCGATCACTTTTGTGTCGCCCCGCGTCCTGATTTATGCTATTAGGCGTGAAAATACAAAAGGAGGGTGTTTTATGTCTGAAACGAAATTGGGGAATCCCGCGGTCGTGGGGCTCGCGGGGTTCGGTCTGACAACGCTCGTGTTGCAGTTTCACAATGTGGGGTGGTGCGGTGCCGGTCCGGTCGTTGCCCTGGGGCTGATCTTCGGGGGGTTGGCGCAGATGATCGCCGGATTGCAGGAAATGAAAACGGGTAATAATTTCGGCTACAGCGCTTTCACCACGTACGGAGCCTTCTGGATATCGCTTGCCGTTATTCTCCTTTTGAACCACTTTGAGATCTACAAGGCGAACACCACCGATGTGGGATGGTTCCTGGTGGCCTTTACCATCTATACGGCGATCATGTGGATCGGCTCGATGAGGATAAATGGGGCCCTCGCCATTACCTTCACGCTCCTGCTGATCGGGTTCATCCTTCTTGATTTCGCCCACTTCGGGCATCCGTCCCTTACGAAGATCGCCGGTTACGAACTGATGGCCTGCGCCCTGATGGCCTGGTACACAATGGCGCACATTATCCTGGGCGATGTCTTCGGGAGAGATGTCCTCCCGGCGGGCAAACCCTGGTTGAACTGATAAAGTGCCGGAAAAGGCCCGCGGGCATACATCGGCGGGCCTTTTTCTTTTTGAGGAGGCGGGTTATGTTATTGAAAAAGATCCTGATCGTGTCGGCGGCAGTGCTTGCCTGCCTGTGTTTTTCCGGGCCGGCGGCGGCGGCGGAGATACAACCGGCGGAAGAATTCGGGAGTCTTTTTGATGCCGTGGAGATGGAACGGGTCTTCCAGGATTCGAAAGCATTTTGCGACAGTCAGCCGAAGTACCCGCCCCGTGAGATCATGCAGAGTTACCGCCTGCTCCTGGAAATATTCGTAACGAAGCATTTTGATGTTCCCTCCGATGTTCCGGGAACGTTCAAAAGCGACCCTGCCATGCCGGTGGAGGAGCATATCGGCCGCCTCTGGCCGTTTTTGACCCGGCAGCTTGAAACGAAGGATGGGTCATCGCTCATTTCACTTCCTCACCCCCACATCGTGCCGGCGGGGCGATTTCGAGAGGCCTATTATTGGGACAGTTATTTCATCATGCTCGGCCTGCAGGCCCAGCGGCGCGTCGACATGATGGAAAACATGGTTGACAATTTCGCGTACCTGATCGATATGATCGGCTTTATTCCCAGCGGCAACCGCAGTTATTACAAAAGTCGCTCACAACCGCCCTTTTTCTCCCTCATGGTGTCGCTTCTCGCCGAAGAGCGCGGAGATGCCGTCTATGAAAAATATCTTCCCTTTCTTGAAAAGGAGTACCGCTTCTGGATGGACGGTGCTGAAAAACTGGGTCGTTCGAACAGGGAGGAACGCCGGGTGGTGCTGATGCCCGACGGCGGGATCCTGAACCGTTACTGGGATGACGATCCATCGCCGCGGCCGGAATCATATTATCAGGATGTCATGCGCGCACGTGACAGCGATCTCGACCCGCGGGAACTCTACCGGAACATCCGCGCGGCCGCGGAATCGGGGTGGGATTGCAGTAATCGATGGCTTGCCGCCGGCTCCGGGCTTGACACCATCCATACCACCCATATTATCCCGGTGGACCTGAACGCGCTTCTCTACAATCTTGAGATGACCCTCTCCAAGGCCCACGGTATCGCGGGCGACCGCAAGAAGGAACAGTATTACCGGTATATGGCGGAGCAGCGGATGTCGGCGGTAAACACCTATTGCTGGGACAAGGAAGACGAGTTTTACCGGGACTATGATTTCAGGTTGGAAAAACAGACCCCCGTTCTCTCCCTGGCCGGCATGTTTCCCCTGTTTTTCAGAATGGCCGACGAGGACCAGGCGGAGGCCGTCGCCGATCGGATCGAGGACGAGTTCCTGGGTGCGGGGGGGCTGGTAACGACGCTGGCCCTCGGGTCCCGGCAGCAGTGGGATGCTCCCTACGGCTGGGCGCCGCTCCAGTGGATCAGTGTTCAGGGCCTGCGGAACTATGATCACAAGAAACTGGCCGGCACGATCGTAAAGCGCTGGGTGGAGCTCAATCGAAAGGTATATAAAAATACCGGGAGAATGATGGAAAAGTACAACGTTATCGATACGACGCTCGCCGACGGGGGCGGTGAGTATCCTGATCAGGACGGCTTCGGCTGGACCAACGGCGTGTTCCTGAAAATGGTGTCGGAGGGGACGGGCAAATGATCAACTGGTGGTGTGTTTCCCGGTTTCGCTACCAGTAGCGTATGTTCCCCGTGTCGATGTGGACAAAGTGATTGCGCCGGTAATAGCCGACGCCTCCCGACCTCAACTGTACCGCCTTCTTGCGCAGGGTGGAGAGCGCGACATCAGGCAGGTACACATCAACAGCCTTCCCGGCTATATGGAGGCTGTTCCGGGCCACCTTCCGGCCGATCTTCCGCAAATATTCGTTCGTTTCACGGGTCCGATATGCCGAGACAACATGATAGGCTTCCTTTGTCTGCACGCCTGATTGGATTGCGTGAAGCAGGTCGAAAAGTTCCGGATCGATGCGCGTGACCTCCCCGGTCCGGTAGTCGCGAAGTATGCGGTTGAGCATCTCCAGGGATTCCGGCAGGTAGATACCCCGGGACCGGTAGACATCCTTGAAAAACTCTCCCGTATGGGTGTTGTAAATGTAGAGAAAGCAGTCCTTCTGCGATGACGGGGCCGTCGTTACGGCCGAAAGGACGGGACGTGGTATGTGAAGGATTGCGGCCGCCAGAAGCGTTGTCTTGAGAAAAGAACGGCGGCTGCACGGCTCGAAAAATGCCGCTACATCATTAAAGGTGCCGTTTTTCACCGGTCTCTTCTTCAAGTCAGCAGAATACCCTTACATTTCAAATAGTTACATCACTTCAGGCGCATGGTTCCGAATCGATCGGTTGCGTTCTTATAACAGAAAAACCGACCGATTACAAGAGTTTATATTGAGGGTACAAAGGAAAAGAATACGATCAGAATCCGGGTGGTTTTTCATGGAGGGCGGCGCTGAGAATGGTGTCCCGTTCATAGATGTCCTCCCGGAAATTCACCTGTCCGTTGTCATCCACCCAGGCCGTCCAGTAGAGAAGGTGAACGGGCACCTGTTTTTTCAGTTTGATCTCACGGCGTTTTCCGGAAGCGATGGTTTCTTCTATTGTTTTGCGGTTCCACGCGGGCTCTTCACAGAGAAGAAACTCTGCCAGATCCACGGCCTTTTCGATACGGATACACCCGGAACTGAATCCCCGCCGTATGTTTTCGAAGAGCTCCTTCTGCGGGGTATCGTGCAGGTACACGTCGAATTTATTGGGGATCATGAACTTGATTCGTCCCAGAGGATTCAGGGGACCCGGATCCTGTTTCAGAAGGTAGGGGAAGTTGTATGCCTGATAGGTTTCCCAGTTCACCGTGGCGGGATCGATCTCAGGAGCATCGTGCCGCCAGCTTTCCAGGACATGAATATTTCTGTCGGCAAGGTAGCGGGGGTTCCGCAATATCTGGGGGATGATGTCTTCGACGGCGATCGTTGCTGGCACGTACCAGGCGGGATTCAGTATGACCGATGTTATGACGCTGCTGAAAATTGGGGTCCGCCGGTAATTGGTTCCCACAATGACCCGCATGGCACGTTCCACCACCCGATCCCGGTATGCCTGCAGGGTAAAATCGGCGATATTGACCATGATGTATTCTTCACCAAAGTCTTCGGGGAGCCACCGCCAGCGCTCCATGTTCAGGATGATCTTTACCACCAGGTCTTCTGCCGGGATATTGAGGCGTGCCGTCGTCACCGGACCGATGACGCCGTCTTCCAGAATACCGTGGCGTTTTTGATAACGCCGGAGGGCCTGCTCGAACTCCTTGTCGAACACGGTCGGGTCTGCGGGATCGTTGAGCTCCAGGTCCCCCGTCCGGAGCAGGTGCTCCCTGATCGACGGAACGCGTTCGTCCCGGTCTCCCCGTTTCAGTGCGGGACCGGCGGGAACGGGCGGCCAGCCACCGCCAATGACGATCTCCCGGTATCGCGCCAGGGCCGTTCGCAGGAGCCGATACCCCTCATGGGGAGGGTTCATGCTGTCCAGGGTCGATTCGACATCGAAGGATCCGATGGCGGTGTTCAGAAGATGCACGGGATCAGCCTCGCGGGTCGATCCGTTCCAGATGATATATGTGATCTCGGGACTGACCCTGCCGGAGAGAAGGTTCGACGCGCAGGCGAAGAAGGCGTCCGTCAGCAGGATGTCAAGGTCCACGAAGAGATCGTAACTGCTGACCAGGGATTCGCTGTCATGAACGAGCGAGAGAAGCTCCTCGATGCGGGCTATGTGGTAATCATCAGGCCGCAGGCCGTCCCCGGACACCCTTCGTATCCTCGCGATCAGGGCGTCTGCCTGCGTGGAGATCCCCGTCTGGTCGAACCAGGCCGGCCTGAAGTCCCGTTCCTTGTAAAAACGGTGAAGAAGAAGGGGGTCACACAGGATCGCCGCATTGCCTGCGATTTCAGGAGAGAGCACGGGCCTGTCGAGCCGGGTTTGCAGGCCGTCCCGCAGGTGTGCCAGAAAATACCCGGCGACGGCATCACCGCCGTACAGCAGAAATGCGGCGCTCAGTATGATCACCGCCGCTCGAAATCGCCCGATACCCGTCACAGATAGTCCTTTTCCCCTCTCGTCATCGGTGCCGATAACGCTTTGTCGGTCGTGCCGGTGCAGGTTAGCATAGTCGGGAGCCCTTCTTCAAGCGGAGTCACCAGGCGCGGGAGGAAACAACCGGTAGGCTCCGGGCGTGATTTATGCTATGAAAGGGGCACCGCCCGGATCCCTCAGTGGACAGGGGGGCATGCTACGGTGGGAGAGATCATGATGAAGGAAGGATCCGTTTTTTTCAATGCCGGGACCATCAAACTCGAGGGGCTGATGGGCGTTGCCGGAACCGTAAAGGGGGCCGTTGTCACCCATCCCCATTCGCAGATGGGAGGCAGCATGGCCAACAACGTGGTCTCCGCCATGGTCGCCGCGTTTCAAGGCAAAGAGTACCGGACGCTTCGGTTCAACTTCCGGGGGGTCGGCCGGAGCGGGGGCTTTTTTGATAACGGCATCGGTGAACAGGACGATGTGGCGGCGGCCTGTGCCGCTCTCCGGAAGACGGGGGCCACGGAACTCGTTCTCTCGGGATATTCCTTCGGGGCCTGGGTGAACGCCCGGTTACTCGGTTCACAAGGGGGAGACTTTTCCGATGTTATCGTGGTCTCACCGCCGATCGATTTCATGGAATTCGATTTTTCTCCCCTGGCGGGCCGCTGCGGACTCATCATCTGCGGAGACCGGGACCAGTTCTGTCCTCTTGGCCCGTTGAAGGAGGCCGCGGGCGGCGTCGGTGCCCGCCTCGAGATCATACGAGGTGC
This sequence comes from Deltaproteobacteria bacterium, assembly GCA_016933965.1. Taxonomy (NCBI): domain Bacteria; kingdom Pseudomonadati; phylum Myxococcota; class Myxococcia; species Deltaproteobacteria bacterium. Next base: position 13,039 of record JAFGTS010000030.1, read on the forward strand.
AGACCATTTCTACTTCGGACATGAGCGGGCGATCTGCGAGTATCTTTCGGACTATCTGGAGAACAGTGCCCCCGCTCACTGATACCAGAGTTTTCCACCTTCTATGAACGGCGGGTCCTCCTCGTCGATGACGCGGATGATGGTGCGGTTCATCCGCCGTTTCATTTCACCGAAGACCGCGCGGTTCTTGTTCATCGACCGGGCGAACCGGAACACCTCCTCAAGGAGATGCTCCTCCGTGTCGCAGGCCTTTGTAATGACATGATGTTCCTCGAGGACCGCCGCCGTCATCCTGATGCCCGTATATTTCAGTTCTTCAAAGAGGTGACGCGGGACGGCCTTTGCCGTTATCTCGATCATTCCCGGCAGGAAGGGAATACCCAGATCGACCTCGGGGAACCGGGCGAATCCCCGGTCTTTCCGCATGAACCTGAAATCGCAGGCGCAGGCGAGCACCAGGCCGTTCGCCGCCACATGTCCGTTTATGGCGGCGATGACAGGCAGCGGATAGACGAGCATGGTTTTGAAAAGCTCATTGAGCGCGTAGAGAAACTCCCGGACCGAGCCCTGATCTCCTTCGGACAGCCGCTCCGCCACCCAGTCGACATCGACGCCGACCGACCAGTAGCAGGCGTCACTTGAGGTGAGAACAACGGAGGTGACCGCCGGGTCCCCGAGGATCTCGTCGAAAGTACCGCACATGTGCCGGGCGAAGGCAAGGTTGTGCCGGTTCTCACCCCGGGTCATGGTGACGACAGCGACGGTGCCGTTCCGCTCCCATATCGCTGTTTTCATTGGCCGTCGTCCTTTTCGACGCCGAAAAGCCGGGCGGCGTTCCTATAGAGCCACTTGTCCTTGACCTCTTCCTTCAGGGGAAGCTCCCTGACGCCGTCCGCCAGTTCCTTGATGCTTGCCCCCATGAACAGCCACGTGGAAGCAAAGAGGATCCGGTCCTGGAGAATGGAATTCCCGAACTTCATGAGCGGTTCCCAGCCGCTTCCCGGCATGGCCAGGTATTTCGGGATATAGGAGGCTATGTCAATGTATATGTTGGAGTTTCTCCATGCCACGGCCACCATTTCATTTACCCAGGGCCATCCCCCGTGCCCCGCGATGATCTTCAGCTCGGGGAAGTCCTGGGCGACGAGATCGAGATAGATGGGCCGTTCCACTTCCATGGTGTTAGTGGAATAATTGATGGAAAGGTGAAACCACACGGGGATGTCCAGTTCGACGCAGGTCGCATAGAGCGGGTACATTTTCGCGTGATGGGGAGGGATGCCGAACATGAAGGGGCGAACGGCGATGCCCCGGAGCCCCAGGTCGTAACTTCTCCTGATCTCCCGCACCGCGGCCATTCCCTTGAGGGGGTCGATGCCGGCGATGCCGATGAATCTGTCGGGATAGTTCCGGACCACCTCTGCGTAATAGTCGTTGGGCAGCCCGGGGATGCCGCTGGGGGTTTCCTCGTCGAGCTTGAAGATGACGGCGCGCTCGACACCCATGGTGTCGAGCTGCTCAACGAAGGCATCGACGGACATGGTAAGCGGCCGCATCTTCGGTGCGATCGCCTTTCTCAGCTCGTCCACCGTGAGGGACACTTTCATGTCGTAGAGTTCCGCGGCCTCCATCCCCAGCAGGGGACCGACCCGCGGCCCGAAAATATCCTTGAGGTAGCGTGCCATCTGGGGAGGCAGGGAGACGACCAGGTCCACCATGACCTCTTCCGTCGGGAGATAGCAGAGCGCGTCGATGATCCGGTATGATCCTGCCATGGCTACTTCCCTCCCGCGGCTTCCGAGAGGACCCGCATGACCCGGGTGACCACCGTCTCGATCTGGAGCTGCCGTCCCATGGATATTTCCGGGGCAAAGGTCCTGATGATCTCAAGCTCCCTTTCGCCGGGGAGTTCCGTTATTTCCAGTTCGTCGGCCACGGGGATGTCCCAGGGGATGTCCGCAAGCACATCATCGATGGTGACCCCTGGGTGAAGGCCGGCGAGGTACATTTCCTTCGTGTCGGCGGCATACTTGAAGACCCCCTTTGTGGTGATGAGAGCGCTGGGACCGGACCCCTCGGGCATACCGGCCTCATACCGGCTGGTGCCACCCGTTACATAGCCCGGTGTTGTGAAGTAATCGAGCTTCTCCACGAACTCTCCGCCGCGCATCGTTTGAACACCTCTCATGGCGTAACCGGCGAACTCGGGCGCCCCCCCGGCCCCCATCATGCGCATTTCGAAATCCTCGGGATCGCCGATGTAACTGCTGTTCATGTTGCCGAAGCGGTCAATCTGCCCCACGCCCAGGAAGGCCACGTCGGCGTACCCGTGGTTCATGATGGTCGAAAAGATGTCTATCATGTCGCACCCGTATGTGTATCCGCGCGTGCAGCTCGGGTCGGCGATATGAAGCGGAACCTTGAAGGGGTCGATTCCCACCATCCCCGCTTCGGTCAGGATGATCGTGTTCGGTGCGTGGGTTCTCTGCGCCAGCACCCCGGCGGCCATGGGGATTCCCTGGCCGATGACCACCATCTCTCCGTCGTTGATCTCCTGTGACGCCCGGTATACGATCAGTTCGTCGATAGTATATCTGATAGTCATGATAATGCGCTCCTTTTCGTGGATTCCTTATCCTTCAAGCAAGACGCCCCGCTCGTCGAGCATCTTGAGAAATTCCGCCATGTTCACTCCCAGTTTTTCAGAATATCCCTGGTCATCCCATTCCCGAGTGAAGGGGAAGCCGTAATCCGCCGGTACGCTGGGGAACGGTTGTGCCAGCAGGCGGTCCATCTGTTTTTTTCCGAATTTCTCGAGGTAATGGGATACATATTCAGGCCGGCCGGGGATGTTGTAGATCCACTCGTCCATCCAGGCCTTCATCGCATCCGGTGAGCCCACCGAGGCATAGAAGAGGGCACGGAAGATCAGGTCATAATCATAGTATCCTGCCACTTCGGAGGGGTGGGCCCCCCAGGGACATTCCACGACGGCGCAGACCTTGTGGGCCGGTGCAATGGTCAGGTGAGGCGCGGACTGAATGACCTCCCGTTCCACGATCTTTTCCGTTGAGAGAATGATCTTCTTCGCCGCCAGGGCCGCCCACTTGCTGTTTATCATGGCGCCCCAGAGCTGGCCGTTGCCGGCCCGGTCGGCGCGCTGGACATGCATCAGGGCGCAGTCCGGATTGTATCCCTTCACGACGAGGACCGATTCGCCGTTGAAGGGGTCCCGCACTTCGCCGAAACAGTCATCTCCCAGGAGCCCTTTTCGTTTCACCACGTCCGTCACCCTGATGCCGGGCAGGACGGGGATGAAGTTATACCCCATGGCGCCGGCTTTCATCATGCTGAGCAGGGTGAAATTGGTCATTTCCTGGACGCGCACACGTTTTTCCTTCAAGGCCCGGTCAAGCGGCGGTGTCAGCCGCTTGCCGCCGACCCTGAAATTGTAGGCCAGCACCAGCCGGTCAATGATCCCTGCTTCGACCATGAGATCGATCTCCTCGATCCCGCCCTGCTGAAAGACCATGAGGTTCCGTTTGCCCGCCCTGATCACTTCATGCACCAGTGCCAGGGGCATCGCGGTGAGACAATTGGCAAAGACCAGTGAATCGCCGTCGGTGATGAATCGGTTGACGGCCTCCGTCGCCGTCATGACCTTGTCGCGTTCCATGTACTTTTCCATACCGGTCACCTCTCGTGCATCGTTGCCTGTTCGATTGTTGTATTGATTGCCGGGTCCGTTGCAAGCTCGATCCCTGGTGAATAACTCTGCACGAAAGCCGCACCCGAGTCAAGACCGGATGCGGTCCGGCCCGCATTTTTTCTTGACCGGGATCGGTATGCACGACAACGGGTCATGAGATTTCTTGACAGAATCAGGCGGGGAGGTGACGAACCGGACGACAAGACCCCGTCGGGCCTGTGGCCTTCGGATCACACGGGTGTTTTCGGGATTTTGACCATCTCTCTCTTTTCAAGGTAACGAACAGACTGGAGCAGGAGAAGATTCGCTGTGAAAACCTCCTCCTGCCCGTTTAAGCGATTCAATACATTTACCGGTGGGTTTCGACCTCAGCTGTCCGGCCCGACCCATTTGTCCGGTTTTCCATAGAGGAGAAAAAAGGCGGGATTTGCTATGTCGAAATTCCAGGCGAGACACCCAACCCCGAGATAGAGCCGGTCGTTTATCTTCCTGATCTCATCGCGCATGGAATGGTTCAGCCCTTCATTATACGCGGCATAAACGAGGTGAAAGGACTCATTCATGTCAAATCGGGAGGGACCGATGAAGGTGTCCATCTTCATCGTTCTCACCGTTGCGGCATTATACCCCTCGCCGACGGTGAAAACATTGTATCCCCATCCGGACTTTGATCCCGTGGGAATGAACGCCTTGGCCTCCCAGTGACCAGGTCCCATCATGTGGTGTGCATAAAATTCATTCATGAAGGCCTGGGTCCCTATATGGATGAGTTTTGCCCGGTATTCGCCCCGCATGCTCTTGAAATCGGGAGCCGGTGCCGCGAGAAAGAGCTGCGAGATTTCTGATTTTGGAAGAGCTTCTATATCCTCAACAGTGGCTGCCTCGGGGGATTTTTTCAAGATCCGTTCCATTGACCTGCCGTCATACCCGCCGACCCCGTTCTCAAGGATGTTGATCCCCGTCAGTACCAGATGCAGTATGATCAGCACCGCAACAAGAATCAGAATGTTTTTTACGATCTTCATGAAACTCCCTCCTTTATACCAACATCTATCCTTTTGTCTTTGCTTGTTCGTAGTACGGCATCACCTGGGGAATAAGGGCCTTAATATTTCTGATCCTGGTCTGGTCAGAGGGATGGGTGCTGATGAATTCCGGTGGTGATTTTCCGCCCTGTTTTTCCGACATCCGTTCCCAGAACGAAACGGCGCCGTTCGGGTCGTAGCCCGCCATGGCCATGAAAGTCAGGCCGAGTCGGTCCGCCTCGTTTTCCTGGAGACGACTGTACGGCAGGATGAATCCTACCTGGGAACCGAGACCGAATGCTATCATCCAGAGCTTTTTCGTTTCCTCCGGCTTGTCCGAGAGAGCGACGGAGAGTGCCATGCCGCCCAGTTGAACGGCCAGCATCTGGCTCATCCGTTCACTGCCGTGCTGGGCGACTGCATGACCGATCTCATGGCCCATGACGACGGCAAGCCCCTGTTCATCCTGGGTATAAGGAAGAATGCCCGTGTATACCACGACCTTACCGCCGGGCATGCACCAGGCATTGATCTCCTCGCTCTCTATGAGGTTGAATTCCCATTCGAATTCCTTCAGTGTGGAGGACATTCGGTTCTCGGTAAAATATTGTTCCACCGCTGCCTTGACGCGGCCCCCCACCTTGTTGACCAGCGCCGTCTGCTGTTCATCGGTACTCACGGTGTGTGCCTTAAGGAATTCGTCATATTGCTGGAGGCTCAGAGACAGCATGGTCTGTGCTGGTATCAGGTTGAGCTGTTTTCGTCCGGTTATGGGGACGGTGGTGCAGGCGAACAGAAAGAATGAAACAATGATGAACACACAGATAATCCGGGCTCGTTTTGTCATATCATGCCCCTTTCATGGTGTGATCCACCGTCAGGTGCTGTTCGTAATGTCCATGTAGGAACTTTTATACCATCTTTCCGGTCATTTTGTAATGGACATTCTTTTCGACGGTATATGGTGACGGTCCGGGTTGAACATTTCATCGGCGGGTGACCCTCCTTCTCTTACGAGCGCTTCAGGTGCAGGATCGACGAAAGGGCCGTGACCACCAGGTACACCAGGCCGGCAATGACGATCGTCGTGGCCCCCGCCGGCAGGTCCGGGCCATAGCTGCAGGCGAGTCCGGCGGTGGTGAAGAACACGGTCAGCAATCCCGATATGATCATCATGTGCCAGAGTTTTTTTGAGAAATGACCGGCCACGGCGGCGGGCAGGGTAATAAGGGCGATGACCAGGACGATCCCCACAACGGTTACCAGCAGGACCACCGTGAGCGCCGTGAGACAGAGCAGCATGAGATAGTATGCATCCACGTTCAGTCCTCGAAGGCGGGCGAACTCTTCGTCGAAGCACACGGCGAGAAGCTGATTGTAAAAGAAGAGCCCGACGATGATAATGATGACGTCAAGGCCCGCGATAAGCCGCAGGTCGTCGGCGGAAACGAGGAGGATGTTGCCGAAGAGATAGCTCATGAGGTTCTCGTTATAGCCGGGTGTCCGGAAGATGAACAGGATGCCCAGCGCCATACCGACGGCCCAGACGGCACCGATGATCGTGTCCTCCCGCTGTTTCGCCCTGAGGCTGACGGCACCGATGACGAGCGCCGAGATGATTGCCGCCGCCATGGCTCCAATGAGCGGATCAAACCATTCCCAGTGGTACACCACCTGGCAGTACCGCGCGAACCCGAGACCGGCCAGCACGCTGTGGGCGATGCTTCCGGCAATGTAGGTTATCCGCCGGGTGACCACGTAACTGCCGATGACACCGCAGGCTACGCTTGCCAGGATGCCCGTCAGAAGGGCATACTGGAGAAACGTCTGCCGGCCGAGATCCGTCAGAAATTCAGACATCGCATATCCTCTTCATGGTATCGCTGTCGTGTCGCACCATTCTGACATCGGTGCCGTAGATCTCATTGATCATTTCTCCCGATATCTCGCTGGTCGGATGGACCACCACTTTCCGGTTGACGCAGGCGACGTGCTTCACGTACTGGGAGACGAACCCGATGTCATGGGTGACCAGGACGATGGTGATCTTTCTGTTCATGTGGCTCAGCATATCGAACAGTTCCGTTTCCACGGCGATATCGATGTTCGAGGTCGGCTCATCAAGGAGCAGGATGTCGGGGCTTGAGACCAGGGCCCGGGCGATGAGGACGCGCTGGCGCTGCCCGCCGGAAAGTGCCGCGAAGGAACGTTTCGTCAGCTGGTCCATTTCGACCTCTCTCAGCGCCTTCATTGCCGCCTCCCGGTCTCCCTTTTTGAAGAACCCCATCCCTCCTCTCATGCCGAGGCGGCCCATGAGGACCACGTCAAGAACACTGACGGGGAACAGGGGATCAAGAGCGGTATGCTGGGGCATATAGCCGATCCGGTGACGGGCTTTCTCGGGGATCTGCCCGAACACCTTGACGGTCCCGCGGGATGGTTTGAGGAGGCCGAGGATCAGCTTGAGGAGGGTTGTCTTCCCCCCGGCGTTGGGACCGACAATGGAAAGAAAGTCGTATTCCATGACGGTGAGGTCCACCCGATCCAGAACGGGGAACCCGTCATAGGTGAACGAGACGTTCCGAACTTCTATAACCGGCTGATCTGTCATGTTACCGCATCCTCCTTATTCCCGCTGCCGGTTCAGCGATGTCCTGATGAGCGCGGCCATCTCCTTCAGGTTCTGCAGGTAATCCCCGGAAAGAGGATCGAGGGGAACGACGGCGCCGCCGATCTCGCGGGCGATGGTCTCGGCGCCCTTTCGAGAAAACTGGGGCTGTACAAAGATGATCCGTACTCCCTCCTGCCGCGCCCTTGATATCAGTCCTGACAATTGCCGGGGTGTCGGTTCCTTTCCCTCGATCTCCACAGCCTCCTGGACCAGGCCGTAAGAGTCACAGAAGTAGCCGAAAGCGGGGTGAAAGACATATATTTTCTGTCCCCGGTAGGGTTCGAGGACCGTTGCGATCTCGGCGTCGATGCGATCAAGGTCTTCCTGGAAGGCACGGAGATTATTGGAATAGTGCTCGCTGTCGGCGGGATCGATGGCGCAAAGCGCCCGGCAGATGGTCGCCGCCTGGATCTTCACCCGTTTTGGATCAAGCCAGATATGCGGATCCGGTTCCTCCGCTTCGCCGTGGTGCCTGAAGTACAGCAGCGGCACCCCTTTCCGGGTGTCGACGATCTCCAGTTTCTTGAAATTCCTCCATATTTTCTCGATGAATCCTGTTTCGAAGGGTGTCCCTATCCGGAAATACACGCGGGAAACACCAAGGTTCGCCATCTGTTTCGGCGTCGGTTCATAGGTGGCCGGTGACTGGCCGGGACCGACGAGCACGTTGACATCGACCTTATCGGTGCCGATCCGTTCAACGAAATACGCCTGGGGCAGAATGCTGACAAATATCCTGACCGGGGTCGCCTCCGCCCGTGCCGCTCCCGGCATGCCCAGGAGGATCAGCGCCGCCATAAATATCATTGATCTCCGAGCTGTTACAAAAAAGTCGCTCATGTCCGTTCCTTGCCCGATGCCGGTCTTCCCCGCCCGGAACGGTAACGGGATCGGCATTGTTCGCACAATCCCGTGATACTGATACTGACCGTTTCGACCCGGGAAGCCGCCAGTTCTTTCCATATGTCCCCGTCGCCGAAGATGTCCTGCGCTTCGAGACAGGTCATTTTCTTACAGAGCCTGCAATAGAAATGAGGGTGCGGGGGGTTGTGGACACAGGCCATTTCGTAGAAATTGACCCCGTCGCCCGTGGGGATTTCCCTGATAATGCCCTTTTCTTTCAATGTCGTTACCGTGCGATACACGGTTACCTTATTTATGCTTTGAACATTGTTGAGTTTTTCCATCATGTGCCCGGCCGTCAGGGGCCTTTCGGCGTCGATGAGCATTCCGAGAACGATCAAACGCTGTTTCGTCAGGTTCAGCCCCGCCCGTCGAAGGCTCGAAGCGGCATCGCACTGTCCGTTATTGCCGTTCATGATGGCCTATTATACGTTTATTGCAACTCGTTTGCAAAAAGAAAAATGAGCACCCCGTTCGGCGGGTGACGAAAAAAATCTTTGTTCTTGCCCTGGCTTTGGGTTATGGTTTCAGCATTCACCGGATGCGGGGGGCGTCATGAGCGATTCCAGGGCGGATGACATGACCGTGAAAAGGAGGATATGGTTTCTCTTCCTGCTTCTTCTGACCTTCTGTGTTCCGGTGGAGACATACGGTGACGGCTGTGAGTGCCGGCATGTGAAGGTTCTTGCCGATGGTGAGTATTACCCGGCCTTGATCGATGCCATCGATGGGGCGCAGCGAACTATTACCATGGCTTTTTTCCTTTTCAAGACGAGCGGTTACGAGAAAAGTTATCCTGATACGGTCGTCCGGCACCTGATCGAGGCGGTCCGGCGGGACGTCCGGGTAACGGTCATCCTGGAGCAGGACAGCGATGCCCGTTCGTCGGTAACCGCTGATAACCGGGAAACGGCTGAACGCCTGGAAAAAGGTAATGTAACGGTCCGGTTCGACGGTCCCGGCAGGACGACGCATGCCAAGGTCGTCGTTTTTGACGACCGTTATGTCCTTTTGGGGAGCCATAACCTGACGAACTCGGCCTTGAAATACAATCACGAAATGTCCCTTTTCATCGATTCTCCCGCCGTGGCCGGCGAGGTGTTGCGGTATCTCGGGGCACTTCATTGAACCTGAACCCGTCGTATCCATTACCATTGTGCGACGTTTCGCGAGGACATCGACCTTGAGAGGAACCCATACGCGACGGTCCCTGTCGACCATGCGGGGCGGAACATACGGTGCCTTCGGAATAATAGTGATACTGCTGCTGGTGATCAGCAGCTGTGCCACCCTGTTCCCGGCCAAAGAAGAAGCGCCGATCCTTCTGCCTGGAGAGGTGCCTGAATCGGTGCGGCCCCTCTTCATCATGGCCGAGGACGCGCTGGAGGGGAAGCAGTACGACGCGGCCCTTGTTCTCTATGGTGAACTGGCGGCGCAGGTCGAGGGAGGAAAGGTCCTGTGGTGGGCCTTCCTGAGAAAGGGCCAGATCTATCTTCACCAGGGGGAATACGGCAAGGCCCTGCGCGAGCTCGACCGCGTTCCGAAACGCCGTGAAGGTGATCCGCTGTACAATGAAGCACGCTATTTCCGTGCCTTGGCGTACAAGGAGCGGGGCATGCTCGATGCGGCGGAGTCGCTGACGAAAGAACTTCTGAAAGAACCCCTGACCTCCCGTCGTAAGGCCGAGCTCGAATACCTGCGGGGCGATCTTTTCATGGAACGGGAAGCCTATGACAGGGCACTGGAGGCGTACGTGGAGGCTCTTGCCGAACCCGCGTCCGGCGAGCTTGCAGGCACCCTCAGGGGAAGGATCGAGGATATCGTCAGGAACCGCCTGACCGTGAAGCAGCGGGAAGCGGCCCTGTCCCGGTATCAGCGCGATTATCCGTCGGACATCATTCTTCTTTCACTGGCACGCTCCTACCTTGCCGCCGATGACCTTGAAAAGGCACGCCGGGCCGTTGAGACCTTTCTTTCCCGGCATGAAGGTCATCCCTTCTTTGAAGAAGGAAGGATATTGAAGGAGGAAATAGAAGCGCGGGCCTCCGTCCGTCCCTTTACCATCGGGTGCATACTTCCCCTCACCGGCGAATATGCCGCCTACGGTATCCGGGCCCTCGACGCCATCGTATTCGCGGCCGGCATCTTTGAGCCTTCGCAAAAAAGTCGCGTTACCCTGATCTTCGAGGATTCAGGGAGCGACCCCGGCAGTGCCGCCGCGGCCGTCGACAGACTTGCCGCCGACAATGTGATCGGCATTATCGGTCCACTCGGAAGCGCTCCTTCCCTTGCTGCGGCCGAGCGCGCCCAGGAGGCGCACGTGCCGATCCTTACGCTGACCCAGCTCGACACCGTTGCGGAGACCGGTGATTATGTGTTCCGCAATTCAATGACGCCGAGGATGCAGATACAGACGCTCGTCGCCTATGCCGTCGACAACCTCGGCATGAAAAGTTTTGCCGTTCTTTACCCCGACGATCCTTCCGGGATCGGAATGGTTCATCTCTTCTGGGACGAGATCGACCGCCGGGGAGGCAGGATCAGGGGGATCGAGGGGTATGCCGTGGACCAGACCGATTTTGGAGAGGAGATCAAGGCGCTGACCGGGCTTAATGTTCTTGAAGAGGGGATCGCGGCCGGCGAAGAGGTGGAGCCGATCATCGATTTCGACGCCCTCTTCGTTCCCGATACGGCGGAACGCGTTTCAATGATCGCTCCCCAGCTTGCCTTTTACGATGTTACGGCGGTCCAGCTTCTGGGGACCAGTGAATGGAACGACGCGGAACGCCTGACAGCCGCCGGCGATTACCTCGAGGGGGCCGTATTCACCGATGGGTTCTTTGCAAACAGCAGCAAACCCGAAGTGCTTGATTTTATAGATGGATTCTATGCCGCCTTCGGGAGGGAACCGGTGACGCTGGAGGCGCTGGCCTTCGATGCGACCCGCATAATGATCCGGGTCATCGAGGATCGTTCCGTCAGGTCCAGAAGTGAACTGAAGGATGCCTTGCTCAACCTGGAACGGTTTGAGGGTGTCACCGGCGTGACGAGAATGACGCCCACGGGGGATACTGAAAAGACCCTCTCCATTCTCAGGGTTCACAATGATGAGATCGTACAGGTCCACTGAAATGATGACGGGTGATGCCGATGCGGGTTCTTCTGACGAATGATGATGGAATTTACGCCGATGGGCTGCGCTCTCTGTTTAATGAACTGTCGAAGGACGCGGACTGTCTGATCGTCGCCCCGGAGACGGAACAGAGCGCCGTCGGTCACGCGATCACCCTCGCCCGGCCGCTGATGGTGAGGAAGGTGAAGCGCAACGGGCGCTTTTACGGGTATGCCGTGGCCGGAACGCCGGCGGACTGCGTCAAGCTGGGCGTCAAGGAGCTGTCTGAAAAACCGGTGGATCTTGTTGTGTCGGGGATCAACGTCGGTGCCAACGTCGGCATCAATGTCATTTATTCCGGCACCGTATCGGCGGCGACGGAAGGAGCCATCCTCGGTATCCCCTCCATGGCAGTATCCCTTGACACGAGAACGGAAACGGCCGACTTCGCCGTGGCCGCCCGGTGGGCCCGGAAGCTGGTGTCGTTACTCATGGAGAACAGCTTCACCCGGATGGTGACACTGAACGTCAACATCCCCGCCCTGCCCGAAGACCGGATCAAAGGAGTGGTCGTTACGCGCCAGGGGCGGGCCCGTCTGGTCGAGGCCTTTGAACCCCGGGAGGACCCCCGGAACAATCTCTATTACTGGCTGGCGGGGGAAACGCTCCTTTCCGAGGGCGAGGACGAACACTCCGATGCCAGCGCTCTCGCGCAGGGATTCATATCAATCACGCCAATCCAGTTCGACCTGACCCGTCTGGAGGTGCTGGATGAACTGAAGGATCGGATCGGGGCCTTTCTCTCTACCGAATGAGCAGAACGGGAATGGTGCTGTTCCTGATGACGTAGGATGTGGTGCTTCCCAGGATCAGTTCCCTGATCCTGCTGTGTCCGTATGCTCCCATGATCAGCATGTCCACGCCGGGAGTTTCCGTGAACGAGATGATCTCCTGTTCCTCCTTGCCGTCCCGGATGGTGACGGTATAGGCGGTTTCACCGCCGGAAAGGGCGGCATCGATCCGAGCCTGCAGGTCCCTGGTATGGTCAGGGTCGCCCGATATGGAAATGACTGACAGGGGCCATCCCGCTGTCCCTGCCATGTCGGCAGCAATGTCCAGGGCCCGTTCCGCGGCCCCGCTTCCGTCGTAGGCAAGCCCCAGCCCCCTGATCTCCCTGTACTCGAGAGGTGTTATGATGACCGGCTTGCCCGACATGCGGACGACCGATTCCGACGTGGAGCCGAGAAGGCCGCGGCGGATGAACGCCGTATGCTCACCCCGCTGGGCCATCAGTATGCAGTCGGCTCCCTCGGCTTCTTCGACGATGATCTCACTGACGATGCCCGTCCGTTTTATTGTTTCCGCCTCCACTCCACCGCTTCCGCAGCGGTCATGGAAGCTTTTCAGGATCGCGTCCGCCCGTTCATTCAGGCTTTTCTCGATGAGCAGGACGACGTCCTGTGAAGTGGAGATCCCCGTGAACCCTGATATATCGTCGAGGAGCGGTCCCTGGATGACCTTGATGTCGATGATACAGAGCCCCCTGATCCGGGCACCGATAGCCCGGGCGAGGTGTATGCCGTATTCCAGGGAGATCGTGCTGTATTCCGACCCGTCAGTGGGTATCAGTACCGTTTTGTCCATACTCACCCCTTTCTCCGGCGGCCGGGCACAGATGCCGGCAAAAGCAGAGCCATTTCAAACACATGGGTTACTCTACCATGAGTTTTTTTCTGAATCCACCGTTTTTGTACCACAAAAAAACGGTTTTCCTTGCGGGAAAACCGTTCTTCACGTTCCGTGGGACCGGCGGCCCTCCGCCCCCGCCGGGCTTATTCGCTCTTTGCGTCGGTCGTGCGCCGTGAGGGGAGTTTCTTCTGCTTCATAGTGGCCTTCACTATGTCGATGATCGCGTTCATGCCTACATACTGTGTGTTGATGATCAGGTCGTAATGAATGGGGTCGTCGATATCGACCTTGAAAAGTTTCTTGATGAACGCCTTCCGTTCGGCCTCCATCTGGATCACTTTCCGCTCCGCTTCCTTTACAGAGATTTTGAGCCCCTCGGAGAGGTTCTGTATCTTTACTTCCATGGGGGCGATGAGCCGTATCCGGAGCGTTTCATCGGGAGGGAGGATCAGATTGGCCCCGCGGCCGATGATGACGGCACCCCCGTGCCTTCCCGCCGTGCCGATGACCTTTGTCAGGTGAAAGAGATACTTGTCCGCCATCATCCAGCGGGTGGTTTTCAGGAACTGGATCCAGTTGTCGAGAGTGCTCCGCATCTTTTCGTCCAGGGAAGCGATCACCTTTTCGCTCATGCGGGCGCTTTCGGCCACTTCATCGATTATTTTGTCGTCAAAGAGGTCGATTTCGAATTCCTCGGCGATGAGCGGGGCGATCAGGTGGGAACCGCTGCCCGGTTGGCGGGAAATGGTGATCACCGGTTTCGGGAGCTTTCCCCGTTTTTTGCGCGCGCTCTTCTCCAATTCCCACTTTCGAACCTGCTCCTCAATAAGTTTGTCTGTCCGTTGCTGCGTGTGCTCGGTAATCATGGCAACTCCTTGTTGTTCGCGTTTGTCGAGACAAAAGGTGGATGTGCTGAGAAACCCCGCTGACCTATCACTCAATCCTATGGTGCCATGGTAGTATACTCCCCGAGATGTTGTCAATAGCTTAATTGGACGGGTTTCCGTCCGGGCCGCCGGTCACGCCGGTGACCCTCGCTCGCAACCGGTACCACAGGGTCAGGAGCCTGACCGCTGCCAGCGCCATTACAAAGCGCGGCACCCAGAGCCAGAAGGCGCCGATGCCCAAAGGGAGGAAAAGGGTCGGGTCCTCGATCATGGAATGGTTGATGCCGATGGAAAGATGGAGCTCACGGAGCTCCTCTCTCGTGATATTGCCGGCGCGGGCCTCCTCGACGATGACGGCCCCGCCGTAAGAGAGTCCGAAAATGACCGCCGTCATCCAGAGGACGGCCACCTGCCGGCTGAGACCCATGATCTTCAGGAGCGGGGTGAAGGCGCGGACGATGTGGTCTGTCCAGCCCAGGGCCTTCAGGATCTCCAGGCTGGTGAGGATCCCCATGATGATCCCGAATATCTGGATGCTGAGGACCAGGGTCGTTCCCGCCCATTCGGTGAGCGCGTCCCGCAGAGAATGCTCGACCGTTTCCGCCGCCGCTACCGGTACCCCCGTTCCCGCTCCCTCCATCCCGAGAAAGGGTGCCACGATAAGGACGGTAACGGTGGCGAAACAGAGACGGAAAATAAGCGCCACGAAGGGATTCACCCCCGATTTGCCTTGAATGATACTTTCCTGGATAAGGTTATGGGCGATGAGCAGAAAGATGGCAATGAGGGTCATTTCTTCCGTGGTGAAGGGCAGGACGGCCATGGAGGCGATACCGCCGTAGATGCCGGTCAGCATGCCGATGAGCAGTGGCAGGGCCGCCGCCGACGGCAGGTGAAGCACGTTCATGGCGGGGCCGATGAGGGGATTCAAACGTTCGAGCACGCCGCTCCATGCCAGGAGCATCGTCAGGAACGAAACGGGGATGATGATCTTCATCATCCACAGAAAACCCGACCACCCCTTGCGCACACCTTCGGTGAGAGCTTCCCGTAATTGCATCAGCCGATTATTGTCACGCATGAAGGGGGATGGTTATGTTCTTGATCCGGGTTTCTGTTCTTTTCCCCGTAATTTGATCCTCTTTTTCCGTCGTCTCCGCCGACGGTCCAGTTCTTTCTTCCGCTCGATCTTTTTGTGCGCCATAGCCTCTCCCGCGATTTATTACTGTTCTCTCGCTTCGGGACCTCCGTGAACAGTGTTTCATGTATACACGAATGTTTCACATGGTGTCAATCGACCTTTCTTAACGGCTTCTTTCCCGCATCCCCAATCCCCCGTAATCCGTAATCCTCGCCTTGAATGTGCCTTTCAACGCCGGGGAGAGTGTGGTACTATACGGCGCGCTTTTGAAGCGGAGACGGGGGTTGCGGGCAGCCCCGAAACGGGAGGATGAGGCAGCATGTACGACCTGGCGATAGTCGGCGGCGGACCCGCGGGTTCCTCGGCGGGACGGACGGCCGCCCTTCGGGGGCTTCGAACCCTTATCCTTGAGAAGACCCATTTCCCCCGGTACAAGGCCTGCGCGGGCGGTCTTTCGCTTCGGATCCTCCGCCATCTCGACTTTTCCCTCCCTCCCGAACTTTGTGAAAAGAATATCACCGGCGGGTTTATTCATATCCGGGGCCGAAAGCTCGAAGGACGAGGGAAAATGCCGCTGGCCACGATGGTGACGAGAAGCGCCTTTGATGCCTTCCTTCTTGAAAAGGCCCGGGAAGCCGGCGCCGAGATCAGAATGGGTCAGCGGGTCATCGATGTGGAGGAACGCGGAAACTGCGTCGAGTTGAGCACGACGGGCGGGGCCTGCCGGGCGCGGTTCGTCGTGATCGCCGAGGGTGCGCAGGGACGTTTGAAAGAGCGTGTTCGAAGGCGTGATCGGAGGAACGAATACGGTATCTGTCTTGTAACTGAAATATCCGAGAGGAATGACGTCATCGACGACCGTCTCCCCGGCATGGTGGAGATCCACTTCGACGCCGTGTCGAACGGATACGGCTGGATATTTCCTCATGACGGGTATTATTCCGTGGGCATCGGCTCTCTGGCAGCCATTCTCCCGCGGCCGCAGAGAACAATGGCGGGATTTCTTCACGACCGCGGCTTTGAAAGTGCCTGCCGCGTGCGGGGCCATGTCATTCCCGCCGGCGGTATCAGGCGCAGGGTTGTTCGTTCCCGGGTAATGCTCTGCGGGGACGCGGCGGGTTTTGTCGATCCCCTGACCGGAGAAGGGCTCCCTTACGCGATCCGGTCCGGGCAGATCGCGGCATCCGTTGCGGCAGACACCCTGGCCGGGTCAGGTGAACCCGGTCCGGCACGAAGATATGAACGCCTGTGCCGCGGCGAATTCGGCGGCAATCTTCGGTACGCGCTCCTGTCCGCGAAGATCATTTACGGGACCCCGTCCCTTTTTTACCGGGTCCTGACGGGAACCGCGGGGTCCCTCGAAAAATATCTGGAAACATCCCTTGAAGAAGGACAGTACGCCTCCTATCTTCGCTGGCTCGTTCCCCGCCTCCCCGCTCGTATTTTCTCGCGGGGCCGCTGAACAGGTTGACCCTTCCGGAGCATCTGTGATACCCAACAGTTCGTATTCGAGAGAACAACGGGGTTCTGAATGAACAGCGTTATCGTCATAGTCTTTTTCCTGGGGATGATCCTCGTGGGCGTCCTCAGCATGCGACGCATCACAAGTGCCGACAGTTACTATGTGGCCGACCGCGGGGGCGGAACGGCGGCCATTACCGGATCATTGCTGGCCACCACCGTAGGAGGCTCCAGTACGATCGGCCTCGCCGGTCTCGGCTACCAGAAAGGTCTGGTCGGCGCCTGGTGGATGCTGGCGGGCGTCGTGGGCCTGACCGTTCTGTCATTGTGGCTCGCGGGACGGGTCCGGGAAAGCGGGGTCTATACCCTTCCCGGTATTCTCGAGCAGCAGTACGGGGAGCGGGGAACAAAAATAGCCGCCTCGGTCCTGATCGTGACGGCCTGGCTGGGGATCATCGCGGGACAGATCGTCGCGGCGGGAAAGATCATGGCCGTCCTCTGGCCGGAGAACCTCACGATGCTCATGGGCATCGCCGCCGCCGTTTTCATCCTGTATACCGTTCTGGGCGGCCAGTATTCCATCCTGCGGACCGACGGGATCCAGGCGCTTATCATCGGCGCGGGGACTCTGGTCTGCTTCGTTGCGAGCCTGCGCGCCGCAGGTACGGCGGGCATCGCGTACCACCTGCCCCGTTCCTTTTTTTCCTTTCCCGTCAATCCCGGCTTCGGCTGGATCGACCTCCTGGTCTTCCTCCTGTTCGTGGGGTCAACCTTCCTGGTGGGGCCCGATATCTATTCCCGGGTGCTTTGTTCGAGGGATACCCGGACGGCCCGCAGGGCGCTTCTGCTGACGGCCGCCGTCATGATACCCCTGGCGTTCCTGATCACCGCCATCGGCATGTCGGCGCGGGTGCTCTTTCCGGAAATAGCCCCGGAGAGCGCCTTCCCCGTCCTGATCGGAACGGTCGTCCCGGCAGGGTTCAACGGCCTTGTCATCGCGGCGCTGCTGGCGGCGGTCATGTCATCGGCGGACACATGCCTGCTGACGACGGGGACCATCATCGCCGTTGACGTCGTCGATCCCCTGTCCCGGTCCCGCATCAGCGGGGAGCGTCTCCTGTCCATCTCACGGGTGGCGATCATCCTGATCGGCCTGCTGTCCCTCTTTATCGCCCTGAAGCTGCGGGGGGTCATCGCTTCCCTGCTGCTCGGATATACGGTCTTTTCAGCGGGTCTGCTCATGCCCGTTCTGTTCGGTTTTTACAAGGATCGCTTTGCGTTGCGCGCCGCCGGGGTGTATGTGTCCATAGCCGGCTGCGGGGGGCTCGCCCTGGCTCTGAAGCTGGCGGGCTGTGACCGGGCGATCCTCATTACTCTTCCCCTTTCGGTGCTGCTGCTTTTTGCCGGGAGCCGCCTGGGCCGCCGATGGGAGGAAAGGACATAGAAGGCGCGGATATATGTGTGATCGGTGGATATGGGTGGACAAAACGAAAGAACTGGAACGAGCGCGAGCGCATATCGGGAACGCATCGATCATTGCCGTGGATACCGAATACGATTCGTTTCGATATTTTCGGGAAAAACTGTGCCTGATACAGATACGGGCCGAATCGGTCACCTATCTCGTTGATCCTCTTGCCGACATCGATATGGCGATGCTTCGGGAGCCCTTCGGAGATCCCCGCATCCTGAAGGTCATGCATGCCGGGGATAACGATATCCGCCTGCTGGGCCGTGATTACGGGTTCACGGTAAACCCGGTGTTCGACACGCACCGGGCGGCATCACTTCTGGGAAACTCCCACCTGGCCCTTTCTTCGATCGTGGCCGATTACCTGGGTGCGGAGCTGATAAAAACAAAGCGGCTGCAGCGGTCACGATGGGATCAGCGCCCCCTGTCGGATGAACAGATACATTATGCCGTGCGGGACACGATTTTTCTCATCGATCTTTACCGGGTGCTCGAAACCCGTCTGCGTGAAGAAGGTCTGGATGAAAAGGCCCGGGAAACCTTCACGGCCATGACGAAACTGCGCTGGAATGAAAAAACCTTTGATCCCGATGGATATTACAGGATACCGGGCGTTGAGGAACTGGACGGGGACCAGTGTGAACGGCTGCGGAAACTGTATCACTGGCGGTTTGAAACGGCTGAAAGGACGAACCGCTCGCGGTTCATGATATTCAGCGATCAGGAACTGCTCGCACTGGCGCTCCTGCCGGCCGGATCGCCGGATGACCGGGACCTCCGGCACATCCTTACGCCGCGGAAGATCGCCGAATACGGCGATGAGCTTGCCGAGATCCTTGGAGCAGCGGTTGTGGAGGGGCGGGGATGAAAGCCCCCCGCGGTTACTCGAGAACGATCAGGAGTTGGTCCACCTCGACCTTTTCCTTCGGGCTGACAAGAATTTCCTTCACCACGCCCGCCGAGGGCGCGCACACGGGATTTTCCATTTTCATCGCTTCAAGAATGAGAAGCTCGTCGTCTTCCTCTACCTCATCTCCCACAGCCACCAGGATCTCCACGATACTGCCCGGCATGGGGGCCCTGATCTCTTCCGCCATGCTGTCCACCTCCAAAAAATTTTTCAACGGCCGCTTCAAAAAGGACCCGATTCGGGAGAAGGGCCGTCACGCGATGATTACATACCATGACGCCGTCGTTAAGAAAACTGTTTTTCCATGCCGGCCGGTCTTTGAAGAATTATCTGACGGATCATGATGGATGGGTAAAAACGGAGGAATTCCGTGGTGGTGGACTGTGCGCCGTTTTATCTGTTGTCAAGGAAAATGAAATAATATATACAATCCACTTTTTGAGGGAGAATCTTCGAAACGCAAAAGGAGTGAAACAATTATGGGTAAACTTTTCGGTACCGACGGTGTCAGGGGAGTCGCGAACGAATATCCCATGACCGCTGACATGGCGTTGCGGATCGGCATGGCCGTGGCCCATCTTTTCAAGCGTGCCGGGCATCAGCCGAGGATCATTATTGGAAAGGACACGCGGCTTTCCTGTTACATGCTCGAGCATGCCCTTGTTTCCGGTATCTGCTCCATGGGAGTGGACGCTTTCCTGGTCGGTCCCATGCCCACGCCGGGGGTTGCCTTTCTGACGGGCAGCATGCGGGCCGACGCGGGCATCGTCATATCGGCGTCCCACAACCCTTTTCAGGACAACGGGATCAAGATCTTTTCCGGGGACGGCTACAAGCTGCCCGATGAAAAAGAGATGGAGATCGAAGAACTGATTCTTTCGAACGACATGGGGGGGCTTCATCCATCACCGCGGGAACTTGGCAAGGCTTATAATATCGAAGGAGCCCGGGGGCGCTACATCGTGTTCGCCAAGAACACCTTTCCGAAGGAAGTAACCCTCGAGGGCATAAAGATCGTGCTTGATACCTCGAACGGCGCCACGTACCGGGTGGCCCCGAGCACCTTTTTCGAGATGGGGGCCGACGTGCATACCATCTTTTCCGATCCCGACGGGGAGAACATCAATGACCGGTGCGGGTCCCAGCACCCGGAAGTGCTGGCCGCCGAGGTGGTTGAAAAAGGTGCCGACGCGGGCTTCGCCTTTGACGGCGATGGTGACCGGTGCATTGCCGTCGATGAGAAGGGGACCGTCCTGACGGGAGACCAGATCATGGCCATCTGCGCGAAGATGATGAAGGATGAGGGATCGCTCAAGAACAACCTGGTGGTTGAGACGGTCATGAGCAATATCGGGTTCGGCCAGGCCCTGAAACAGCTCGGCATCGAGAAGGCGACGGCGCCGGTGGGTGACCGGTATGTCCTTGAAATGATGAAGGAACGGGGATCGGTTCTTGGTGGAGAAGACTCGGGGCATGTCATTTTCCTCAACCATCACACCACCGGGGACGGCATCATAACGGCGATCCAGGTCCTCAGGGCAATGAAACGCGAGGGGAAGCCGCTTTCCGAACTGGCGAAGATCATGAAGGTGTTCCCCCAGAAACTGATAAACATCGACGTACGATCGAAACCGGACATCAAGACGGTCCCGGAGATCATGCAGGTGATCGGCGACGTTGAGAACAAGCTTGGCGACAAGGGACGGGTCCTTGTCCGGTATTCCGGCACCCAGAACATGTGCCGGGTCATGGTGGAAGGCCCCTCCGACGAGGAGACGGAGCGGTATTGCAAGCAGATAGCTGACGTAGTGAAGGAACGGATCGGATAACCGCCGGGGTGGCGATGCTGTCGGCGATCATGAAGGAGCCTCTGTCATGTTCAGAGTGATCATTACGAGAGATTTCGATCATATGAGCGAAGTGGCCGCGCGCCTGGTTCTCGATGATATCAGGAAACGATGTGACGGGCAGGAGCGCTATGTGCTGGGCCTCGCGACGGGGAACAGTCCCACGGGACTGTACAAGCATTTCGCGAAGGCGGCGAACGCTGGTCATGTGGACAGCTCGAAGATAGAAAGTTTCAATCTTGACGAATATGTGGGGCTTCCCGGAGAGAACGCCCAGCAGCGGGCGCTGCATCCCGAGAGTTACAGTTTTTTCATGGTCCAGGAACTCTTCGGCCTGCTTCGAAAGAAGTTCCGCGAGACGAACGTCCCCTGGGGTACGCTGATCGATCAGGAGAAGCTGATGGCGGAACTGGAGGCGAACCCCGATGACTGGGCGGAACAGGGGGCCGACAAGGGGAAGGCCATCGTGATCAGGAAAGACGCCCGCTCCGGGTACCTCCGGTGGGTGCGGAACGACATTCTTGATGCCTACGCGGCGAAGATAAAGGAACGGGGCGGCATCGATCTCCACGTCATCGGCGTCGGCGGCCGCGGTCACGTTGCCTTTCACGAAGCGGGGATCCCCTTTGAAGGCAACGAGATACTCCTGGTGAAGCTTGACGATAACACCGTTTCCAATGCCGTAAGCGACGGACACTTCGCGAGCATCGAGGAAAGCCCCCGCTACGCCATATCCATGGGTGCCGAACTCGTATACCGGGCCCGCACGGTCCTGCTTCTGGCCAACGGGCCGCGGAAAGCGGAACCCGTGGCGGCGTCCCTGCTGGAAGAGCCGTCACCGGCGGTGCCCATATCCTACGGCCAGAAGTTGGCGAAGCAGGGCGGCACCATGCTGTATGTCATTGACCGGGCCGCCGCCGAGCAGGTCATCGGCCATCGGGAGATCATTGAGGACCGGGGTGTCGTCATCGAGGACATCAGCGGTGAACGGCCGGAACGGATGGTCGCCGACCTCCGGTTTTCCAGGAATCCCGAGACCTGCCTCATGGAATGAAGGATCACCAGTTAAGGCGTGAGATCCATGATCCACAGAATTGAAGTAGGTTTCAAGGACGGCATCCGGGATGCCATCGGTGAAAAGACAAAGCGAAAGATCATCGAGCACCTGGGTATCACCGTCGAGGAAGTGAAAACCATAGAGGTGTACACCGTCGAGGGAGACCTGTCCCCGGCGCAGCTGGAAGAACTGGCCGGCGGCCCTTTTTCCGACCCGGTGATCCAGCGTTTTTCCATAGATGCATGCATCGCCCGGTCCTTCGACTGGCTTGTCGAGGTCGGGTTCCGGCCGGGTGTCACCGACAACGTGGGGAAGACGGCCACCGAGGCGGCCCGGCTCCTGTTCAACGGTGCCGGGACCGTTCACGTCTACACATCACGACAGTATGTCATCTCCGGCGACCTTTCACGGCATGAGGCGGAACAGATCGCATCGGGACTTCTGGCAAACGACCTCATCCAGCGTTACGAGATCTGCGACGGGCATGAATGGGACCCCCGGACGGGGATCAGGCCCTATGTTCCCCGGGTGGTCATCGATGACGAGCCCACCACCGATGAGATAGACCTGAACGTCGGGGACGATGAGCTCCAGGCGATCAGCAATACCCGGGTCCTGGCCCTGACCATCGACGAAATGAAGGTCATCAGGGATTATTTCAGTGATCCCCGGGTCGTGGAGCGCCGGAACCGGGTGGGCCTCGGCGAAAAGGTCACCGATGTGGAGCTGGAATCACTCGCCCAGACCTGGTCCGAGCACTGTAAACATAAGATATTCAACAGTTTCATCACCTATCGGGACGAACAGGGGGGTGTGGAGCAGATCGATTCCCTGTTCAAGAGCTGCATCAAGGCAGCGACAAAACATATCAGGGGAGACCTCGGCGACCGGGACTGGTGCCTTTCCGTGTTCGTGGACAATGCCGGTGTCATCGCCTTCAACGACGACCACAATCTGGTGTTCAAGGTGGAGACCCACAATTCTCCATCCGCCCTTGATCCCTACGGCGGGGCCCTGACGGGCATCGTCGGCGTGAACCGCGATCCCTTTGGAACAGGCCGGGGCTCGCGGCTCATCTTCAATACCGATGTCTTCTGTTTCGCCTCTCCCTATTACGCCGAGCCCCTGCCGAAACGCATCCTGCACCCGCGGCGCATCTTCGAAGGTGTCCGCGAGGGTGTCGAGCACGGGGGCAACAAGAGCGGCATCCCGACCGTCAACGGCTGCATCGTCTTTGACGATCGCTTCCTCGGCAAGCCCCTTGTCTACTGCGGGACGGGCGGGATCATGCCGGCCCGTATCGATGGGGTGCCGACCCATACCAAGGAGATCATCCCCGGTGACATCATCGTCATGACCGGGGGCAGGATCGGAAAAGACGGGATCCACGGCGCCACCTTTTCTTCCGAGGAGCTTCACGAAGGCTCCCCGGTAACGGCCGTCCAGATCGGTGACCCCATAACACAGAAAAAAATGACGGATTTTCTCCTCATCGCCCGGGATCGCGGCATGTACCGCGCCATCACCGATAACGGCGCCGGCGGGCTCTCCTCGTCGGTGGGGGAGATGGCCACCCTCTGCGGCGGGTGTGATCTGGACCTGGAGAAGGCGCCCCTGAAATACGCCGGCCTCAAGCCCTGGGAGATCCTTATATCCGAGGCCCAGGAGCGGATGAGCCTGGCCGTACCTCCCGAAAACATAAAGGAATTCATGCGCCTGGCGGCCGAGATGGATGTGGAGGCAACGATCCTCGGTGCCTTCACCGACTCGGGCATGTTCCACATCCGCTATGGCGACCGGACCGTTGCCTACCTGGAGATGGCCTTCCTCCATGAAGGCCTGCCCCAGATGCGCCTCGATGCGCGATGGTTGCCCCCCGTCCATGAAGAACCGGATTTCCCGGAACCCGACGACCCGGGAAGATCGCTCCGCGGGATGCTCGGACGGCTCAACATATGCAGCAAGGAATCCGTTGTCCGGCAGTACGATCACGAGGTCCAGGGAGGCAGCGTGATAAAACCCCTGGTAGGGATTGCCAACGACGGCCCCGGCGACGCGGCGGTCATCCGTCCCGTCCTCGAGTCCTTCGAGGGTATCGTCGTCGCGAACGGTATCTGCCCCCGCTACGGTGATATCGACACCTATCACATGGCAGCCTGCGCCATCGACGAAGCCATCCGGAACACCATCGCCGTCGGTGGGTCGCTCGACCGGACGGCCGGCATCGACAACTTCTGCTGGTGTGATCCCGTTGCGTCCGAAAAGAACCCCGACGGCCCCTACAAGCTGGCGCAACTGGTCCGCGCGAACCGCGCCCTGTACGATTATACGGTCCTCTTCGGTGTTCCCTGCATATCGGGAAAAGACAGCATGAAGAACGACTATATCATCGGGGGGACGAAGATATCCATTCCCCCGACACTGCTTTTTTCCACCCTGGGAAAGATCGATGACGTACGAAAGGCCGTCACCATGGACGTCAAGCAGGCAGGGGACCTGGTGTACGTTCTGGGAATGACCTTCAACGAACTGGGAGGGTCGGAGTGGTTCGCCTCGAAAGGGTATGTGGGAAACACCGTACCGAAGGTGAACGGCCCGGCTGCCCGCCGGCGTTACGAGGCGCTTGCCGAGGCCATGCGGCAGGGGTTGGTCGCTTCCTGTCATGACTGTTCGGACGGCGGCCTCGGCGTGTCGCTGGCGGAGACCTCCTTCGCCGGTGGCCTGGGTATGACGGTCGATCTTTCAAAGGTCCCTGCAGATGGCGTGGCAAGAGATGACCTTCTCCTCTTTTCGGAATCACAGAGCCGGTTCGTCGTGACCGTCAGTCCTGAAAACCGTGAGCGTTTTGAGGCAGTTATGGCAGATACGGTCTGCGCCGCCGTGGGCGTCGTTGATAGTGGCGACAGGTTCCGCGTCATCGGCATCGGCGGTAATGAGATCATTAACGAAACCATTCATGACCTGAAGCGGGCCTGGCAGGAACCGCTCAATTTTTAAAGGATGCGATGATACAGAACGTACGATCGATCGTCATTACGGGAAACGGCACCAACTGCGAGCGCGAGATGGCCCATGCGTGCAGACTCGCCGGCTCGGATCAGGTCGATATCGTCTACATCAGCCAGCTTCTGTCGGGGGAAAAGAAACTTGATGAGTATCATTTGCTCAACCTGCCCGGCGGGTTTCTTGACGGGGACGACCTCGGGTCGGCAAAGGCCGGCGCCCACCGGATCATGCACGCCTTCGTGAAAGGCGACGGTGAGAGGCTCCACGAGCAGCTCATGAAATTCATTCACGAGGGGAAACTGATCATCGGTGTCTGCAACGGGTTCCAGCTCATGGTCAAACTGGGGCTGTTGCCCGCCTTTGACGGTGATTATCACCGGCAGGCCGTCACGCTCACCTTCAACGACGAGGGACGTTTCGAAGACCGGTGGGTCTATCTCAAGGTGAACGACGGATCACCCTGCGTGTTCACAAAAGGTCTCGATGGCCTCTACCTGCCGGTACGGCATGGCGAGGGGAAATTTGTCGTCGCCGATGAAGCGCTCCGGCAGCGCCTCGCCGCGAGCGGCCAGATCGCCCTTCAGTACAGCGATGCCTCCTGCCGCACCGCGGTGATGGAATATCCCCTGAACCCCAACGGTTCCGAAGATGCCGTGGCGGGTATCTGCGATCCAACGGGACGTATCTTCGGCCTCATGCCGCATCCCGAAGCCTACCTCCACTACACGAACCATCCGCGCTGGACCCGGGAGAACCTTCCCGAAGAAGGCATGGGCCTGCGCCTTTTCAGGAACGCCGTCGATTTTATCAGGAAGGATCTCTGAACCCTGTAACCCTTGACCCCTTGAAACCTGAAAAAGACAGCACCTTTTCCGTTTTTAAACCGGTTGAAACGCGTTCATGTCTTCCAGATGGTCCAGCACACTGAGGTACAGTCGATCACGCTTATTAAGGATCTCTTCCTCGCTTCTCCCGTTATAGTCGTAAACACCCTTTGATGTCTTCGCGCCCAGGTGACCCCGCTTTACCTTTTGCTCGATGAACGTATTGTTCACCCCGTGACTCTTCATGACGTCCAGGACCAGATCGAGACCCGTGAAATCCATGTTCTGAACGACACCGACGATGGGCAGCCTGATACCCAGACTGGTTTTTACCGCCTGATCGATATCCTCGGCGGTCGCCCATCCATTTTCCAGTATTTCAAAATACGCGATGGCCATATAGTTCTGGATCCGGTTCACAATGAAGGAACGGACGAATTCCTTCATTACTACCGGTTTTTTGCCCAGCCGCTTCATCAGGTCTGCGGTAACCTGAACAGCCTCCGGAGCGGTTTTCGGCCCGGGAACGACCTCGACGAGCGGTATGATATGCGCCGGGGCGAACCAGTGGGCCACGACCAGCCTCTCCGGTCTTTTGATCTCCGCGAAGCTGAAGACATCCAGTCCCGAGGTGTTGCTTGCAATGATCGCATCTTCGGGGATTAGGCCGGCCAGCTCTGAGAAGACCTTCTTTTTTACATCTTCGACCTCAACGACCACTTCCATGGCAAAATCGACGTTTTGGGCTGAAGATTCGAGGTCTGTGGAAACCTGTATCCGGTCGATGATCGAAGGGATCTCGTCACCGGCGATGCTTCCATGGTCTGCCAGCGTGTTCAGACTTGACCGTATGAGCTTCAGTGCGCGGTCGAGGGTCTTTTTATTCACATCCACGAGGGCGACCTCAATACCGGCCTTTGCGAAGCTCAGGGCAATGGAGTTGCCCATTACGCCCGCTCCGACGACGATCGTTTTTTTAATATCCTCTGATCTCATATTGATATTCTCCATATTACCAGCATTTTATTGGCTGTTGTGTCGTTTGTCCCATTCAGCCTTGAGCTTTTTCATGTGTTCGATCAATGAAGGTGCTTCCTCGTCCATCCTGGCCCTGGCAATTTTGAATATCTCAGGATCGGTTATATCAATTTCCTCCGCCGATATTGCCATCCGGTCCACGATAGCCCAGTGAGGGGCCGGTTCACCCGGCGGACAGCCCTCCACGTGAATGCCTTTCTTTCTGAACTTTTTCAGGCAATCGCCAATGAGAATAAGCTTATCTGGCGGAATATCTTCAGGAATTTCCTTTTTTCGACCGACCAGGATCGTCACGTCACTGTTGTCTTCATATTGACCGAGTGACCTCAGCTTTTCCATGGTCAGGCCGACCAGGGCCAGGCAACTGCTGCAGGCTCCCGTAGTGTCGATCGTATATTCCGGGTATTTGTCAAAACCTTCCAGGTAAGGGAACCACAGGACCCGTCTGGTTTCTTCGATAGTGCGTCCCCGGATCTCGATCTGATCTTCCCTGAAATTTCCGATGCCGCGCTCGTGGGCAGGGCCGAAATAGGGCACGTTATCCAGGTCCAGGCCGGTCAACCTGCATGCCGTGGCGTCTACCGCCACCGGGTCTTTACCGGCGAGAACACACCCGAGATCAGTGGGCATGGTAAAATGCGGGCCGAACCCTTCGGCCGGACGGATCATATCCACAATGTTCAGATCGGCTTTGATGACCGACCAGATGTCCATCATGGCTTCCGCCAGATTTGTCTGATGCATCTGGTAGTGAACCTTATCCTGAACCACCCCTTTCATGTTTTTCAAGGCACAGGTAAACACCATGCTGCAGTGGGATTTGAAGATCGGCAGATTCACGATATGCTCAGCTTCAAGCAGGAACCGGGGAAGCAGGACCCGTTGAATATCTGATCTGGCATCCCTGATGGGTATCTTGATCAGGTCTTTGTCTTTTTTGATATCAATGATCTCATCCACCCCGGCCTCAAGAGCGGCCTTTTTTATCCCGCTTGTTTCCAGGCACTCCATCGTGTCGCAGCCGATGGCGGCCGCTTCGGCCAGAATGATCTTCCCGGGGTCCGCCTTCCGAATGATCTTGATCACTGCCGATACGAAATCCGGGCTGGTGTTTATGGACGTTTCGGCAGGTCCGGGATGACCGGCGTTTGGCTTTAAGACCACCGTTGAGCCTTTTTTGATCAAAGAGGTGACACCGCCCAGATGATCCAGAACGGTTTCGACCATCTTCACGGGGTCATCTCCCTTTACGATTGAAACGATTGATTTCGCCATATTACTTCTCCCTCTTTTTTTAATTGTACGGGATCCAGCACTCCATCAGTTCTTTGATCGGCCAGCGCGACAGGACCTCGTACCCGTCTTTCGTGACCAGAACATCCTCTTCCAGCCTGACACCGTGCTTTCCGCCTTTATGACCGGCATAGGTTTCCAGAGCCAGGATCATTCCCTCTTTCAGCTCAATTGGAGGCATGCCCATGGCTTTGGCATACGCGCTGATACCAGGGGGGTCGTGGAGCGTTAATCCCAGGCCGTGACCGACCGCATATGGCATCACCTCAGCCCAGTTACTGAAACCCCAATACTCCGGAGATTTCGGCCATTTTGTCAGCACATCGTGATC
>JAFGTS010000031.1 GCA_016933965.1 Deltaproteobacteria bacterium
AAAGGTTGGTTCCCGTTTCGAGTGAAGAGGCAAGTGAAAGTAGAAAGGCGGGTATCAGGGCGATAAGCTGCAAATAAGGGACCATGTTGAGAATACCTGTAAAGAGCCCAAGAAGAATGCCCAGGGGGAGCCCAATGAGACAGAATCCCAGGGCAAAAAGGATACCAACGATGGTTGCTACCGCCGCCTGTCCCCTGAAATAGCTGTTCATGGCAGACTCGAAATCTTTCACGAATCCAACGACGGACTCGCGATAGAGTGGAGGGATCAGTTCTTTCCAGCCCGTGCTCACCTTCTGGTAATCGATCAGCAGAAAGACAAGATAGAGGCCAATGATGGCAAGTCCCAGAATTCCCAAAAGAAAACTTGCCATACCCGTTGCAATTCCCCACACTCCGGGGAGAACTTTCCGGGCCGCCATTTCAACGATGCTCCAGAAATTCTCGGCTTTAAAATACTCTTGTATTTCCTCTCTGGAAGCATACTCTTTCAATACGTTCACAAGATCAGGGGGAAGCAGTTGTCGCGCCCGCTGTGTAATATCGGTATTGTTTGCCAGGTCTGAGAGAATCCGACCGATATAACTCACTTCATGGATGATCAGGGGAATGATAAGCCAGAAAACGAACGTAATGACCCCGCTTACGAGGGCAAGAGCAATGAAGACGGATGCCGTTCTATTGGGGATCTTCTTCTGCAGCAGAAGAACCAGCGGGTTCATCATGTATGCCAAGAGAAGAGCGACGGCAAAGGGAATAAGAACATCACTCAAAAGACTTAAAAGCCAGACCAGGGCCCAGATACCTGCGGCGGCCAAAACGAGACGAACTACCCGGTCAAAGGTAAAGGGTTTATTGTCTGGTATCATGAGATCTCCTGTTTTTCGGAACGAGCGCCCTTGCAATGTGCATAAAAGCCGCTTGGTTCCTTTTCTGAAGTGTGCATCAACATTATCCATGCTTTCATTCAGAACGCAACATGTGATAGAGTTTTTTACACCAACTTCGCATTCAATAAACATTGCATCAGTAGATGTTGATAATGCATGCTGATAATTATAAGTTTTTATACTGAATACTTTCAAGATTCGATTCAACAAAGAGACATCTGAATTCTTATGAGATCATCAAACGCACGTTCATGCAAGATATTAGCAGTTATCTTCCTGTCGGTTTTTGCCGGAGCTACCGTTGCAGGAGGTACTGAAAACGGAATATTGCCGATTGTTGAAGGCTCAAAGACCGATGTCGTGCTCTTGATTGTCTTTGTATTGCTGGCATTGGTCTTCTCCTTCGTCTGTTCTATAGCGGAGGCCGTTCTCTTGAGTATCACGCCGTCGTTCATTGAGAGTCTCCGAGAGAAGCAACCAGAACGCGCGGGATTATTAAAACGGCTGCGGCAAGAGAGAATTGACCAATCACTTGCCGCGATCTTGACTTTGAACACGATCGCACACACTGTAGGGGCTGTTGTGGCTGGGGCTCAAGCTACGGTGGTATTTGGAAGTGTCTGGATTGGTTTGTTCTCCGCTGTCATGACGTTAATGATCTTATTTTTTTCTGAAATCATTCCCAAAACGATTGGGGCAGTCTACTGGCCGAAGTTCGTGGGGATAACGGCACTTTTCATACAGGGCCTGATCATATCTCTTTATCCGTTGGTGTGGATTGCTGAAGGACTGACAAGACTGATCGCCCGGGGAAAAGTGGAACATGTTTTCAGCCGTGATGAATTCGTCGCCATGGCGGATGTCGGTGAGCAGACTGGTCAGATTGACGAGCAAGAGTCCCAGTTCATACGAAATCTATTTCAGTTCGGCTCGCTGCAAGTAACAGACATCATGACACCACGTGTTGTAATTTCGGCATTGCCTCAAGATATGATGGTTGCGGAGGCCTTGAAGGATGTCACTGAAGCTCCATTCTCGCGCCTGCCGGTATACGAAACGGATATTGATAACATTACGGGCTTTGTTCTCAAAGATGAGATTCTAATGTCCACGTCCCTGGGACGGGGTGATGTAAAGCTTGATGCACTGAAGCGAAGTGTTCATTTCGTTCCAGAGTTAATGCCATTGTCAATGCTGTTGGAATTTCTTCTCGATCATCGGCAACACATCGCCATTGTCGTTAATGAATATGGAGGAACGTCAGGGTTGGTAACGCTGGAAGATGTGTTGGAGACATTATTGGGCATGGAAATTCAAGATGAAATGGATGATGTTGAAGACATGCGTGTTCTTGCACGGCAACAGTGGAAAAAACGCGCCAAGGCACTTGGCATCAAGGTGGAAATCACAGAAGAAAGCCAGGCCGGAAAGGGTGATCCGGCGAATTAGGAAAAGGGTTACAGCCTGATATGCTGTAACCCTTGCTATTTCTGGTGCCCCCGGTGTGACTCGAACACACGGCACACGGATTAGGAATCCGTTGCTCTATCCGCCTGAGCTACGGGGGCACGCGGCCTGTCGGTTTTTGAGAGGAAATCCCCTATCATTATTTCTCCTTCGAGTCAAATGATTTGGGGGAAAAGGAGAGGTAGTTTTCGAGTATCCGCTCGGGACCGAAATTGACGAGTTTCAGATAGTCTGCCGAGACGCCTTCAAAGGCTTTTTGAGGTGCCAGGCCGATCAGTTCCGATTCGAGGACCTCGATCCCCCATTGAGCGGCCTGTTCGCGGATATGGTCGAAGACCACCACGGGCGGTGTTACTTCGTAATCGATGAGGTTCATGGAGACCTGGACGATCCCCCTGCTGGTAAGCTCGATACCGATGGCCCTGACGCAGGGGAGGCCACCGTATGATTCCCTGATGTCCCGGGCGATCTGCCTGGCTGCGACGACGTTATCGCAGTTAAGATTGACATTGAAGGCGATGAGCGGTTTCCGGGCGCCGACGGCTGTCGCCCCGCTGCGGGGTTTGTACCGCACCGGGCCCGCGTCGGGCTTCCATTGCTCGTCCTTCAGCCGTTCCTCCAATCCTTCATACCGGCATCGCCGCACGTCGGGAAGTTCCTTTTTCCGGGGGTGAAGGGCCGCCGCTCCGTAAAAGTAAACGGGTATCCTGTTACGGCGGGCGAAGCCGCGGCCGAAGGTGTGGGCCGCGGCGACGGCGTCCTCCATGCCGGCGCCGGCAAGGGGGATGAAGGGGACCACGTCGACGGCGCCCATGCGTGGATGCACGCCTTCATGGGTCCTCATGTCGATCAGTTCGACAGCCCGGTCACAGAGTCGGTCGGCACCCGTCAGAATTGAATCACAGGTTCCGATGAAGGTGATGACGCTGCGGTTGTGGTCGGGGTCCATGCCGGCGTCGAGGACCCGCACGCCCCCGACGTCGGACAGCAGGCGCACCATCTCGTCGAGGAACATTCCGTTCCTGCCTTCACTGAAATTCGGCACACATTCCATGATCTTCATATGTCAAGTCCCCCCACCTGGTGGATCACTTCGGCGGGCAGCTCCAGGCAGGTCAGGTACCCGCCGTAAACGGCGCCCGTGTCGATCCCGATCTTGTAATCGTCTCGGTACACATCGGGAAAGGGTGTGTGGCCGAAGACGACGGTTTTTCCAAAGTCGTGATCGGACCGGATGAACTCGTAGCGTATCCAGAACAGGTCTTCCCGGTCCTGTTCCTCAAGAGGTATGCCGGGCCTGAAACCGGCATGCACGAAAAGATAGTCGTCGGTTTCAAAAAAAAGTTGCAGGGATTCAAAGAAGTCCCGGTGCGCTTCCGGCATGATATCGACAGCGCTTCGAAGCGACAGGCGATCGCGGTATGACCGCAGCGTCGCGTCTCCCCCGTTGTAAAGAAACATGTCACCCGTTGTTCCGCCCGTGATGTAGTCGAGGAACATCTGCTCATGGTTTCCCATGAGACAGACAACGTGGTTCAGGCGCGCCTTCAGTTCAAGCACGCGATCAACCACCCCTTTTGAAGCGGGGCCCCGGTCTATGTAATCGCCGATGAAGAGGAGAAGGTCGCGATCCGCATTGATAGTGATGGTGGAGAGCAGTGCATCCAGTTCGTCGAGGCACCCGTGGATGTCGCCGATGGCGAATATTTTTTCCATGGCCTCTCCTTATTCGAAGAGGGCTTTGACAAATTCCTCGCTCTTGAATGTCCGCAGGTCATCGATCTTTTCACCGATGCCGATATACCGGATGGGGAGCTTCATTTCCTTGGCGATCCTGACCACGATACCTCCCTTTGATGTGCCGTCCAGTTTCGTCAGGGCCAGCCCGGTGATGCCGATCTCCTTGTTGAACATCTGTGCCTGTGAGACGGCGTTCTGACCCGTGGTGGCGTCAAGGACGAGCAGTGTCTCGTGGGGGGACCCGGGAAGTTCCCGTCCCATGATTCTCTGGACCTTTTTGAGCTCGTCCATGAGGTTGGTCTTCGTATGCAGCCGGCCCGCCGTGTCGATGATAAGGACATTCACGTTCTTCGACTGGGCGGAGTGGATGGCGTCATAAACGACGGCCGATGGGTCGGCGCCCATCTTCTGTTTTATCAGGGGAACGCCGGTCCGGGTGCTCCAGATCTCAAGCTGCTCGATGGCTGCCGCCCGGAAGGTGTCCGCCGCCGCGAGCATGACGGAGAGCCCTCTCTTTGTGAAGCGATGCGCCATTTTTCCGATGGTGGTTGTTTTCCCCGTGCCGTTCACGCCCACCACCATGATAGTGTAAAGCGAGTCCAGCGGTATCCGCAGCGGGGCTTCACAGTGGGCCAGGATGCCGACCATATTGTCCTTGATGATGTTCTTGAGCGAATCCGATTGGTCCAATTCACGGCGTTTCGCCCGGTCCCGCATATCCTCGATGAGGTCGCAGGTGAAGGCCGGCCCTAGGTCAGCGGCTATCATGATCTCTTCCAGGTCTTCAAAAGTATCCTGGGAGATCACCTTGTCGCCGGAGATCATTTCATCGAGATTTCTGACAAAGCTCTTTCGTGTTTTGTCAAGACCCGTTTTGAGCCGTGAGAAAAATCCCGCTTCCTTGCTGTTCTCTTCCATCGTCGAACTTCCAGATCAGGGTTTAGGCGCTACTCATACAATGTTTCCCGTGAGATGTAAAGAATCGAATCAGGTGAGGTTCAATTGAGGCTGACAGATACGATGCTCGATATGCCGTTTTTCGCCATGGTGACGCCGATGAGGTTGTCGGCGGCCTCCATGGTCTGCTTGTTGTGCGTTATGTAGATGACCTGGGAGTTGCGGGCGACGTCCTTCACGAGATTCTTGAAAAGGTATACGTTCGTATCGTCCAGCGGCGCGTCGGCCTCGTCAAGGACCAGGAAGGGCGTCGGACGGTACAGGAGGATCGAAAAGATCAGGGCCACTGCCGAGAGGGCCTTTTCGCCGCCCGACAGGAGGGACAGGTTCTGCCGCCGTTTCCCCGGGATCTGAAGTTCGATATCGACGCCGGTTTCCAGCATGTCCTCTTCGTCGGTAAGGATCAGCCGACCCTTGCCGCCAGGGAAAAGCCGGGGAAAGACCTCCTGGAAATAGCCGTCCACAGCCTCGAAGGTTTCGGCGAAACGCTTTCTCGATATCTGGTTTATCCTTGAGATGGTCCGCTGCAGGGACTCGATCGATTCGTTGAGGTCCTTCAGCTGGATCGCGAGGAAATCGTGGCGTTCCCGCAGCTGCTCATGTTCGCTGAGGGCGAGAAGATTGACTTCTCCGAACTCCTCGATCTTCTTTTCACTGTCCGTAAGTTTCCGGTGCAGCTGTTCGGTCTCTGATTCGCTCAGTCCAGCGAATCCCGGCAACAGTTCCTCTATATCGACGGCATATTTTTCCTCAATCGCCCGGGCAAGTGTTTCAAGTTTTATGTTCAGCTCCCGGATCTCGATCTCAAGGTTGCCGGCCTTCTTCGCCAGTTCTTCGTGGAGCCTTCGTTCCTTCAGGACCGACACCTCGTGCTCCCGAAGAACCGATTCCCTGTTTCCCTGCAGCTCCCGCCGGTGTGACAGGTCTTTCTCCAGACCGTTGTATGTTTCATACAGTCCGGTCAGGGCCGTCTCATCCCGTTCTATGGATTGAGCCGTTTCGGCAGCCTTGTTCTCGCCGTTGCGCAGGTCCACATGAAGCTGAGAAATGGCCTCACCGGCTTCCAGGAGTGCCTTGTCAAGCCGGGCAAGGGTCTCTTCCTTCCCCTTGTGCTGTTCCTCAAGAGAAGTTATGGAAATTCTCTTTTCCACCAGTTCGGCGTCTCGTCCGGCCAGTTCCTCCTTGAGGCGGGTCCACTCTTCCTGAAGGGCGGTGATCCGCTCGCCGGCGGATGCCATAGCCTCTTTCTGCGATGCCTCTTCCTGCCGAAGCTCCTCTATCCGCCGCAGGGCATCCTCTTTTTCCGATTCCAGTGTATCCCGGTTGAAGGTAGCGACCGTGATGGCCTGATCGATCCAGGATGCTTCTCCGTCAAGCCTCTCGAGGTCCTTCTCCCGTCCGTTGATGGCGATCTGCTGTTCATGGATCTGTGTCCTGAGAACGGCTGTCCGCTCACGGAGCGCCGAGAGTGCCGTCTTCAGTTTTTCCGCATGAGAGCGGCTTTTTGCGAGACGACCGTTCAGTGCATCCACCAGGGCGTTCAATTCTTCGATCTCACGGTTGTTCCGCAAAAGCGAACCCTCACCGTTCACGGCGCTACCGCCGGTTATGACGCCGTCGGAGCGGATGATGTCGCCTTCGGGGGTGACATAGGTCCCCGTGAATCCGTTCTTCTCCCACAGGCCCAGTGCCGTCCGGAGGTCGGATATCAGAAGAACGTCCTTCAGGAGGTAGTCAACGATGGGACGGTAATGATCGTCATGGGGCGTCACATGGTCAGCAAGGCGGACCGCCCCCTTCAGGTAGGCGGGAAGGGTTTCGTCGGTGCCGCCATTTCGCAGTTCCAGGGGAATGAAGCTGCCCCGTCCCGAGGCGCGCTGCTTGAGGTAATCGATCGCCTTCATGCCTTCTTTCTGGCTTTTGACGATGACATACTGCAGCTTGTCCTCGAGGGCCGCTTCAACGGCCGTTTCATAGTTCCGGGGAACGCTGATGTTGTCGGCGACCAGGCCGAGCACTTCGTCGCGGGGTAATTCCCGTGTCTGAACCGCCTTCAGTATGGTTCGGGTCCCTTCACTGCACAGTTCGAATCGTTCGCGCAGTTCCTTTAATGATGTCAACCGTGACGAGGCGATGCCGATCTCCTGCCGGATGCCGTCGATCTCTTCCAGCAGGGTCGCAAGCTCCGCTTCTTTCTGCTGGCTGCCGGCCTGGATGTTCTCTTCCTCGGAAATAAGCTTCGCAAGACCCTCCCGGTCCGCCGACAATTGGGCGGCCAGCGCGGTCCGTTTTTTCTCAAGGGCCGTCCGCTGCTTTTTCTTTTCAGCGAGTTCCTTTTCCTCGGTGGTTATCTTCACACCGATGGAATCCATTCCTTTCAGAAGGGCGGCGAGGACGTTCTTCACGCGAGCCTGTTCGGCGACCCGGTCTATGTGGCTCGATTTCTCCATTTCGAGGGTTTCATGGAGTGACCTCTCACGGACCCTGAGGCCCTCGACGGTTTTCTGTATCTCCACCATTAATGATGTAAGGTCATTGATCCGTTTCCGGTATTCCTCTGTCGACGTGTGTATCCCATCGATTTCCTGGTTGATCTCTTTCCGTCGCTGCTCCTGTCCGGCTATTTCGCGGATGTTGGCTTCCTTTTTACGCTGAAGTTCCCTGATTGTTTCCCGCGCGAAGTTGATCCCCTGCTCCTTGATGTTTATTTCATTTCTGACGGAGTAGAACCGCTCCTGCAGGTCGGTGATGGCCGCTTCCTGCTCGGCAAGTTGCGATCTCATGTCTTCAACGGCGGCTTCCGAGCTCTTCAGTGCGGTTTGTGCTTCTATATGTTCTTTGTTGAGGGAATCGGCGGCGTGTTGCAGTTGTGCTCTTCGCGCGGTCAGTTCCGCATAGGTCTGCAGGGAGAGCTGCAGGCGGGCTTCCTTGATCTCTTTCCTCAGTTCCTTGTACCGCTCCGCTTTTTTCGCCTGGCGAGCCGTGGCGTTGAGCTGGCTTTTGACTTCTCTGAGAATATCGTTCAGCCTGGTGATGTTCTGCTGTGTCGCCTCGATCTTCCGGGTCGCCGATTCCCTCCTTGATTTATATTTGACGATGCCAGCCGCTTCTTCAATGAACTCGCGCCGGTCCTGGGGCTTTGCTTCGACCAGTTTCGTCACCCGTTCCTGTTCGACGATGGAGTATGTCCTGGCCCCCACGCCCATATCCATGAAGAATTCTCTGACATCGAGGAGCCGGCAGGGTGCCTTGTTGATGAAGTACTCGCTCTCTCCGTCGCGGTAAAGCCGCCGTGATATGGTGATCTCCGACATCTCGGCGAACTTGCCCGGGAAGATCCTGCCGTTACGCTCCAGGGTCATGGTCACTTCCGCGATGTTGACACCGGCGGTTCCGTCGCTGCCGTTGAAAATGACGTCCTCCATCTTTTTCCCGCGGAGCGCCGTGAATCGCTGTTCACCCATGACCCAGCGGATCGCGTCCACAATGTTGCTTTTACCGCACCCGTTGGGACCGACGATGGCGCTGATCCCTTCGGAAAATTCGAGCGGAGTCTTATCCCTGAAGGATTTGAAGCCCAGTATGTCCAGTTTCGCCAGTTTCATGCAGTATGACCGTTTTTCCTCCTTCCGTCGGCCGGAAGGACCTAATCTCACTTATTTTTTCCATAATTTGAGCAAAAATTTATCAGAAGAACCGGTCTTTGTAAAGCAAAAACACAATATATTGTGGCCGATTTTTTTCGAACACATCTTGTTGTGTTTTTTATCCACAGGGCGCCAATTATTTCAATGTCTTTTCAAAAAGAGGTCATTCGGGTGCGGTGCCCCCTTTTTTCTTGACTCTTGCTGCGAGAGGTCATATGAACGCACCAGCGATTACGCGTTCTATCCGAGGAGGTGTTGTATATCATGTCCGGTTTCAGGAAAATTACCATGGGAAGGCTCCTCGAAGAGACGGCGGAACGGTTTCCCGACGGCGAAGCCCTTGTCTGTCCCGAATTTAACATCCGGCAGAACTACCGGGAATTTCTCGATACCTGCCGGTCTGTAGCCCGCGGGTTCATGGCGATCGGTGTCAACAAAGGGGATCACGTGTCGGTCTGGACGACGAATCTTCCCGAGTGGATGTACCTCCAGTTCGGCCTTGGCATGATCGGGGCTGTCCTGGTGACGGTAAACACGAACTACAAATCACACGAAATTGAGTATATTCTGCGCCAGTCGGATTCGACGACGCTCGTTCTGATGGAGGGGTACCGGGATACGAATTTCTTCGATATTTCCCATGAGGTCATCCCGGAAATGCGACTCTCGAAACCGGGAGAGATCTGCGCTAAGAGTCTTCCCCGCCTGAAGAATGTCGTTTATGTCGGGCCCCGGCAGGAAACGCCCGGCATGTTCCGTTTCGATGAAGTGATCCGAAGGGGTGAAACGGTCAGCGATGCCGAACTCGCGGAGCGAAAAGCGTCGATAGACGCCCACGAGGTGGTCAACATGCAGTATACGTCGGGAACGACGGGATTCCCGAAGGGCGTCATGCTGACCCATTACAATATCATCAATAACGCCCGTATGGTCGGGGATGTCATGGGAATGACCGAGCAGGACCGCCTGCTCATACAGGTGCCACTGTTTCACTGCTTCGGTTGCGTCATGAGCTCGCTCAACTGTGTCTGTCACGGTTCGACCATGGTTGTTTTGGAAAGCTTCGATCCGGGGAAATCCATGCGGTATGTCGAAGAAGAAGAATGCACAGCCGTCAATGGCGTGCCGACCATGTTCATCGCCATCCTGAACCATCCCGATTTTCTGCGCTTCGATCTGCGCTCACTGCGGACGGGGATCATGGCGGGAGCGCCCTGTCCCATCGAGGCGATGAACCGTGTCATCACCGATATGCACTGCTCCGAAGTGGTCATCGCCTTCGGCCAGACCGAGAGTTCCCCCGTCATGACCATGACGCGCCGTGACGATCCCGTTGAGCTGCGGGTGTCGACGGTAGGCACCCTCTTCGAGGGCGTGGAGGGGAAGGTCGTCGATCCCGATACGGGAAAGGACCTGCCGCCCAACGTTCAGGGAGAGATCGTCACCAGGAGTCCCTGTGTCATGAAGGGATACTACAAGATGCCCGAGGCCACACGGGAAGCCATTGACGAAGAGGGCTGGCTCCATACGGGAGACCTCGGAACAGTGGATGAACGTGGATATTTCAGGATAACGGGCCGGATCAAGGACATGATCATTCGGGGCGGGGAAAATATCTACCCCCGTGAGATCGAGGAATTCCTTCACACGAACCCGAAGGTAAAGGACGTCTACGTCGTAGGTGTTCCCGATGAAAAGTACGGCGAGCAGATCCTCGCGGTGATTATCCTGAAGGACGGCAGGCAGACCACGGAAGAAGAGATGCTTGAATACTGTCGGGGCCGGATCGCCCGTCACAAGATACCGAAGTACTGGGAATTCACCGATGATATCCCCATGACGGCCAGCGGCAAGGTCCAGAAG
The DNA here is from genome assembly GCA_016933965.1 of Deltaproteobacteria bacterium. NCBI lineage: Bacteria > Pseudomonadati > Myxococcota > Myxococcia > Deltaproteobacteria bacterium. The sequence continues at coordinate 10,564 of JAFGTS010000031.1, forward strand.
TTCAAGCTGATCGAGCGCTTTGTCAAGAAAAGCGCCGCGTAGAAGAACAAAAGGGAGGACGGATGTCACCGTCCTCCCGCCGTTGTTCTCATATGAGGGTTATCCCCTCGCTTCCTTTTTCCTTAACCATTCAAGATATTTCGCGATGGCGCCGGCGCAGTCCTGTATGGTCGCGTAGACCGGCAGCCCTGCCGCACGGAAGGTCTTGAACATGCCGATGCGGGCCTCTTCCGTTTCGAGATTGGTCTGCGAGAAGCGCGATATGACGGGTATGACGGGCTTCTGTGCCCGGCCTACTGCCTCCAGGATGATGTTGGGTCCGGTCTGAAGCTTGTCTTTCTGGAAATTGTTGATGAAATCGATGGAAAAATAGGGGACGATGACGTCAACTCCCTCATCGGCATCAAGTGAGAGGATGCCCTCGGCCATGATGTTGAAGTCGAACCCGAACATGCCCAGGTCGACGGGATTCGCCGTCGATGTGTTCACGTCGCTGATCTTTTCCGCGATGCGTTTCTGGGTCTCCGGTGCGAGTGTCGGGACGTTCAGCCCCGCCAGTTCGGCGCAGTCGGTGAAAGTGACCGCCGTTCCTCCCCCCGCGCCCAGGAATCCCACGCGAGGTCCCGCCGGAGTTCTGTCACTGACCCCAAGCATGATGGCATTGACGAGTTCTTCAAAGGTGTCGACGAGGACCCCGCCGCCCTGGCTCATGGCAGACGCCCAGACACGGTAGTTACTGGCCATGGCGCCCGTGTGGCTCGCCGCGGCCTTTGCGCCGGCTTCGGACATACCCCCCTTCAGAATGAAGACGGGGCGTTCGGCGGTGATCTCCTTCAATATGTCAAGAAAGCGCTGCGGTTCCTTCAGGTCTTCGATATAGGCACCCATCACGCGGATCCGCGTGTCCCGGGCGAAATAGGAAAGATAGTCCTCCGCCCGTATGTCTATCTGGTTACCGTAGGAAACAACCTTGTTCAATCCGAGATAGTGAGCTACGGCCATGCGCACGAAATTCGTCGTGACGCCGCCGGACTGGCCGATGAAACAGACATCCGAGTTGCCGTTCTGTTGTTGAATGCTGAAACCGAAACTGACGCGTCCTTCGGGACAATATACGCCGATGCAGTTGGGGCCGACGATCCGTGTTCCTCCCCTGCGGGCCTCACGGATGATCTCCTCTTCCATTTCGTGATTGCCCATTTCCGAGAAACCGGCCGTGAAGAAATGAATGAATTTTACTTTTCTCCGTGCCGCCGCCTTCATGATCTCAAGGGACTGGCTCTTCGGTGCCGTTACGATGACCAGGTCTATTCCTTCGGGCAACTCGTCGAGGGAATGGTAGAAACGAACACCGTCCATTTCGTTGTACTTGGGATTGACAGGGTAGAGCTCACCATTATAGCCGATCATTTTAAGGATGAGGTAATAGGGAAGTTTTCCGCCGCCCAGCTTTGACGAAGCGCCGATGACCGCTATGCTTTTCGGATAGAACAGTTTTTCAAGATCCACGAGATGACTCCCTTTCGTGTAAGGTGGCCTTCATCTATTATGGATAGGCATTTCAGTCAATAAAAAATGATGCCGTCATGGAACATAACAACGGTCGCATTGCGGGGGGTGCATATGCCGGTGGAACCGCAGCAGGTTCGCGGATCGAAATTTTTCATGTTGACAAATCAAGACTTTCCTACCATAAACTGCACTCGGTGGGGTGCCCGCGATTCAGGAATGATTCGGAAAGATACAGGGATGCGAAAGGAGCGTTGAATGGGCGTTGCTCGGGCCGACACACATGAAAAGGACGTTTTTGAAAGGATCTTTCATCCTGAACGGATCGCGATCGTCGGGGTGTCTGCGAACGGTGCGGGCTTCGGGGGCTGGATGATGGGCTCGTTGCTCGAGATGGGGTACGCGGGAACGATATACCCCGTGAATCCACGGGGCGGGATGGTCCGGGGCATGAAGATATATCCCCGTATCGAAGATATTCCCGAGGATATCGATTTCGTCATTATTGCCGTTCCCGCCGAACAGGTGCCAGAGACGCTCGATGCGGCCCTGCGGAAGGGGGCGGCCGGGGCGGAAATCCTTTCCGCCGGGTTCAGGGAAACGGGAACGGACGGCGGCATGGCCCTGGAAAAGGCGGTTGTTGAACGGGCGAAGCAGGGAATCCGGGTGATTGGTCCCAACTGTTTCGGCGTGTACTGTCCCGGCAGCGGGCTGACACTGATGCCCGGTCCGGACCTGTCCCGGGAAAGCGGTCCCGTGGCCTTCCTTTCCCAGAGCGGCGGGATGTCGATAGACTTCGCGCACATGGGCCGGTGGATGGGTGTCCGTTTCAGCAAGGTCATCAGCTTCGGGAACGGAGCCGACCTGAGGGAAACGGAACTGCTCCGGTACCTCGGAGATGACCCGGAAACGGGCGTGGTCGCCATGTACGTCGAAGGCGTTCAGGAGGGGCGGCTGTTCTTTGACGTACTCAGAGAGGTGGGTGAGAAGAAACCCGTGGTCATTTACAAGGGCGGTCTTTCAGATGCCGGAAATAGGGCGGTCCTGAGCCATACGGCCTCCCTGGGGGGGAGCGGTGTCATCTGGAAGTCCCTCATGCGGCAGTGCAACGTGGTTCCCGTCGTGGACCTGATGGAGATGGCAGAAACGACACTGGCCCTGTCAAGACTTCCAGGCCAGGTATACCGGGGTATAGTGGTTACCGGCGGCGGAGGCGCCCTGGGGGTGGGTGCCTGTGATGCGGCGGAAAGCTTCGGTCTTGAACTTCCTCGTCTTGAGCAGTCACTCAGTGACCGGATTCTCTCTGTGCTCCCCAAACCGGGTTCGAGCGCGTTGAACCCGATCGATGTGGGAAATCCCTATGTTGATCCGGGGACCCTGAAAAAGGCCCTTCTCATGGCTGCCGAGGACGACCGGGTCGACATTCAGGTCCTGATCCAGCTTTTGTACCATTTTGAGCACTTTGCAAAGGATATTGAAGGTGTTTCGGTCAAGGACGTCGTTCCCATCCAGGTGCTCGCCGATGCCATGAAGGACGTGGTGGAGAAAACGGGCAAGCCCGTGGTGGTGGTGTTGCCGAATAATGTGAGAGACATTTCGAAAATGGGCGTTGAGGAAATGATACGGGCAGTAAGAAACGCGTTTCTGGAGCGGCATATTCCCGTTTTTGACGATCTCACGGGCGCTCTTCGCGCCATCGGTCATGTTTCACGGTATTATGAAACCAAACAAAGGAGACGGTAGGACGTATGAAGATCATCGAAGAGGCATTGAAAAGGGGGGCGAAGGCTCTTTCGGAGCATGAATCGAAACTGTTTCTCGCTGAGGCGGGGATCCCCGTAACCCGGGAAACCATCGTGACGACCGAGGAAGCCGCCGTGGCGGCCGCGGCAGAGATCGGCTATCCGGTGGTCTTGAAAGGGTCCGGTGAGGAGTTGAGCCATAAGACGGAGATGGATCTCATCGCTCTGGACATGCGTGATGAAGATGATGTTCGTGAAGCCTTCCGGCGCCTGACATCGAAACCTGACGTGACCGTCAAGGAAGTCCTCGTCCAGCAGATGGTGAAAGGGGACCGGGAACTGGTGGTTGGACTGACCCGTGACGAGCAGTTCGGTCCGTGCGTCATGTTCGGTCTGGGAGGGATCTTTACGGAGATACTCGAGGATATTTCCTTCCGTGTCGCACCACTGACCCGGCTCGATGCCATGGAGATGATGGATGACATCAGGGGCAGGAAAATACTGGGCGCTGTTCGAGGAAAGCCGCCCGTGGACCGTGAAATGCTCGCCGACATCCTGCTGGCGCTCGGACGCATCGGGCTGGAATACGAGGCGGTGCGGGAGATCGACATCAACCCCCTGAAGGTTCTTGATGGGAAACCGGTTGCCGTTGACGCCCTTGTCGTTCTGAACGGCAAATAACCAGGCAGGAAAGCACAATAAACATGAGTTCCTTTGAAGGGGAAAAGTGGGACGTCGTCTTCGTCGCCAACGGCATGGCCGAGGCGAATATCATCGTAGGCAGGCTTGAAACGGAAGGGATTCCCACGCGGCTCGAGTATGAAGCGGTGGGGGCTCTGTACGGTCTCACGCTGGACGGCCTCGGCCAGGTGAGAGTGACCGTTCCTTCGCAGGACGCTCCCCGGGCATTGGATGTCCTCTCCAGGACCTATGAGAACGGGGACCTGGACTGGCAGGAGAAATAAAGAAGGCGCGGTGATACTACCCGCCGCGCCTTCTTCAGATACCCCCATCATTTTTTCACATTTTTCCACAACGACGCGTTCGCGTTCCCGAAACCGCCGCAGAGCATGGCGACCCCGTACGTCGCGTCTGGGTAATCGTTCTGCATTATATTGTTCAGGGTAATGATGATCCGGGCGCCGGACTGGCCGAGGGGATGACCGAGTGCCAGCGCTCCGCCCCAGACGTTCACGTTTTCGAAGGGTGCGTTCTCACCCAGTCCCAGTTCGCGTAGGACGGCCAGGGACTGGCTGCCGAAGGCCTCGTTCAGCTCCCACACATCGATGTCGTTTATGGTCATTCCTTTCCATGCGAGGAGTTTCCGGGCGGCGTAAAGAGGACCCATGCCCATGACGGTCGGGTCGCATCCGGCCATGACACCGCCGGCATAGGCGAGGTGATACTTCATGCCGAGTTCGTCCGCCTTTTCGCGGCTCATGAGCAGCATGGCGCAGGCACCTGCAGTAATGGGAGATGATGTGGCTGCCGTGACGACGCCGTCTTCCCGGTATGCCGGTTTCATGGCTGCCATCTGGTCCATGGAGATATCGGGCCTTACCCACTGGTCCCGGTCAACGATGATGGTATTGCCCTCATCATCGTGGCCCTCTACGGGAATGATCTCGTTGGCGAATTTCCCCGCCTCTGTGGCTTCATGGGCACGCCGGTGACTCCAGAAGGCGAAATTTTCCTGATCGACACGTGATACGCTGTACTGAGCAGCTACCTTTTCCGCCGTGGAACCCATCAGAAGGTCCTGCATGTTGTACCGGTCGGCTAGGAGTGGTGAAAAGTCGATATGGAACATGGGATTAGCCTTTTCCATGTCCTCGACGCCTGATACGACATAGATCTCTCCCTCACCGCACATGATCGCCCGTGCCGCATGCTCGGCCGCCGCCATGCCTGAGGGACACTGCTGGCCGATGCCGTTCGTCGGGATCGATTCCGGAAATCCTCCCGCGAGCCAGCCGAGTCGGGCGATGTCGTTCTGCATACCTGCCTGGTTTGCAGTACCGCAGAATACGGCGTCTATGTTTTCCGGGTTGACCTGAGGATTACGCGCGAACAGGGCCGTGTACGCTGCCTTCAGGGGTACCTCGGGACGAAGGTTCCTGAACCAGCCCTTCTTGGGATGTGCCCGCACGTTTGCGGTCCTGACTCCATCGACGATAACGCATTCCTTCATAGATTATCCTCCTTCACATATATAATGTTACTTCCTTGCTTTCCCATGACCGGATGGTTCCCATCGGCGGTACGTCGATCTTTTTCATCACTGTCGATAAAATCTCTTGACTCCATTACCAATGTCAGATTATATTAACACACACAATAAAAGATAACAACGTTAATTTTTTGTATGTCTATTTACATTATGACGTCTCGATTTCTCACAAAAGAAGTGCCTGGAAGCACTCTTAAAATAATACCCATGATCATATTGGATGAACGGGCGGCATCACCGGGCCGGTATCCCGGAGTGGTCATTGCGCTGCGACAGGGCCCGGCTTGGTCGAGAAAATCGCATCGATCCATGAGGGTACCAACGGAATTCAGGCCCTGGATCTTGTGGGACGGAAGCTCCCAATGAAAAAAGGAAGCTACTTCATGATCCTGCTTGCTGAAATGAACGCCACCATAGCCCGGTATGCAGATAATCCAAACCTCATGGATATGGCACAGAAGACACAGGCAGCCGTGAACGACCTGGTCGAGGCCGGCATGTATTTTGCCGGTTGCGGCAAGGAAGGGAAGTTCCTGGTGCCGGTTTCACAGGCCTATCCATTTCTGATGATGATGGGAAAGGTCGTCTCGGCATGGCTGTTGCTCTGGCAGGCCGGGGTCGCCGACGAAAAGACGGACGCGTTGTGCGAAAACGCCGGCGTCGATCGCCGTGATCCTCGATCGTGGTCGCAATTCCTGAAGGAAAACAAGGACGCCGCGTTTTATGCGGGTAAAACGGCAAGCCTGAAGTTTTTTGTGAACCACATACTGCCCGAAGTGAATGCGACGCTGAGATCGATCAAGAGCGATGATATTTCCATGCTGGAAATCGCCGAGGAAAGTTTCGCCTGGTAGAAAAGTCCGTTATGCGGCGGACTTCTCCGCCGCGCGTTCGGCCTGCCAGTTTCAGATCCCTATTGCGGTGGCGCTTGATAAAGGAGGTACTGATGGAACACTTTGATGAGATAACCATGGCAGCGGTTTTTCAGAACAGAGCGCTCGAAAACGGTGAAAAGGCCTGCGTGGCCTACCGGAATGGCGCCGGTGAATGGTTCGATGTTTCCTGGAACCGAATGAATGATATGATCCACGAATTTGCGTATCATCTGCTCGACAGGGGCATCCGGCACGGTGACAAGGTGGCCGTCTTCTCACCGAACCGGTTTGAGTGGTGGGTCGCCGATATGGCCATTCTATCCATCGGGGCCGTCAATATCCCGATCTACGCGACCAACACCCCCGAAGAGGTTCGGTACATACTGGACGATTCGGATGCCCGGATATGCTGTGCCGGCACGGAAGATCACTTGCGTCGCGTCTTGTCCGTCAGAAAAGCACTGCCGAAACTGGAGGAAGTGGTCGTGTTTGACGAGATCGGCGGAACATATGAAGGCGTGCTCACCATGGGGGAAGCCTTTGAGCAGGGAAGGGCCTGCCGGGACGAAGATGAATTCGACCGGCGGCTCAAAGCGATTCGCCCCGACGACCTGTGCACGTTCATTTACACCTCCGGTACCACGGGAGACCCGAAAGGGGTCATGCTCTCACATCATAACATCATGTCCAATGTGCATCAGTTCAAGGCCCGGTTTCCCGAAATAGTGACGCAGCAGCACCGGCTGCCCTCGTTTCTGCCCCTTTCTCATGCCGTGGAACGGACGGCGGTTTATTACTGTCAGGTGTACAGCGCCAACAAGGTCTGCTTTGTAAAGGACATCACCACGCTTCTGGAAGACCTGCAGGCGATCCGTCCCACTTTCATGGCCTCCGTCCCCCGGGTGCTGGAGAAGATGTATGACGGCATTCATGAAAAGGTCGCCCAGGCGCCGCCCCTGAAGAAGAAGCTCTTTGAGTGGGCGAAAAGCGTGGGTGCGAGAAACCTTCCCTATATCTGCAATGGGAAGAAACGCGGCGGTCTTTTCGCCCTTGAGTACAACCTGGCCGACCGGCTGATATTTTCCAAGCTGAAAAAGGCCCTCGGCCTGGACCGGATCTATTTTATCGGCCTTGGCGGGGCTCCCATGCTTCCCCATGTTCTTGAATTTTTCCTGGGCATCGGTATCAGCTGCTGCGACGCATATGGGCTCAGTGAAACGTCACCCGTCGTGACCTGCAATTACGTGGGACACATCAGACCGGGAACGGTCGGCATGCCTGTTCCCGATACGGAGATAAGAATAGGTGATGACGGAGAATTGCTCATTAAGGGTCCCCAGGTCATGGTGGGTTACTACAAGAATGAAGCAGCCACGCGGGAGGCAATGACGAGTGACGGATACCTGAGAAGCGGCGACATTGGTGAACTGGATGCCGAGGGAAATCTCCGTATCACGGGAAGGATAAAGGACATACTCATCACGTCCGGCGGCAAGAACATTTCCCCTCAGAATCTTGAAAATGCCATGCTGACGTCCGAGTTCATCGAACAGGTGGCCGTCATCGGTGACAGCCGAAAGTACCTGTCAGCACTGGTGGTACCTGTCTTTGAAATACTTGAACCCTGGGCGCGAAAGAACAACATCGGTTTCACGAACCGGGAAGAGTTGATAGGCAGGGAAGAGGTGAAGGACCTTTTCGACAGAGAGATCAAAGAAAAGATGGGACCCTTCGGACGGGTTGAGCAGATAAAGAAATTTACCTTGATGCCCTTTGTCTGGACCCAGGAGACGGGTGAGCTGACACCGACGTTGAAGGTGAAACGCCGCGTCCTAGCAGAAAAGTACGCGAAAGAGATCAATGCGATGTACATGGCTGAACAGGGAAGTAAGAAAAGGCTTGACACATGATGTAGGTTAATATAAGTTAATGTCGTTAACATTTGATAACCAATGCGGGTAACCGTGTCGATCCACCGGGGAGTACACCATGGATGTTTCATATCTTTCAATGGCAGGAAAGAAGACGCTGATAACGGGGGCGAGCAGGGGGATTGGAAAAGCCATCGCGCTCCGGTTCGCCGATGCCGGCGCGGATGTTGCCGTGGCAAGCCGGAAACAGGAAGCTCTGGACGCTGTGGCCGATGAGATCCGGGCAATGGGAAGAACGGCGCTTGTCGTCACCTATCATAATCGTGAAGCGGACAGCATCAATGCCCTTATTGACAGAGTGAAAAAGGAGTTCGGCGGGATCGACGTGCTGGTGAACAACGCGGCTACCAATCCCGGAATGGGGCAGTTGATAGACATGGATGAGGGGATGTACGATCAGATCATGCTCACGAACCTCAAGGGCTACACTCTTCTGAGCCAGGCAGCGGGAAAGGTGATGAAGGAGCAGGAGTCGGGTGTTATCGTCAACATATCCTCTCTGGGCGGCCTTACCCCGGACTGGGGGCTGGGATTGTACTGCATCAGCAAGGCCGGCATCAATATGCTCACACGTGCCATGGCGAAGGAAATGGGCCGCTATGGTGTAAGGGTCAATGCCATAGCACCCGGTGTCGTGCAGACCCGCTTTTCCCAGGCACTCTGGACGGATGATTCCCTGATGAAGAACGTCCTGGAACGGACGCCCCTGGGCAGGATCGCCCAGCCCGAAGAGATCGCCCGGATCGCCCTGTTCCTCGCGTCGGACGCATCATCCTTCATGACGGGCCAGGTCCTGGTAGCCGACGGAGGGACATCCCTTTAACGATGCAGCGTCCGGTGGATGGATACATTTTACAAATGACCGCCGGGTGAAATGGATCGAACAAAAATACCATGCTTTGAAAGGGGAAGGAGAATCGACAGTATGGCGAAAAAGTATGACGTGATCGTAATAGGTTCAGGTATCGCCGGTATGGGGGCCGCAGCTCTTTTAGCGAAGAATTTTGGGAAAAAGGTACTGGTAGCCGAAAAGGCCCCCTTTATCGGTGGCCGCAGCCTCTCCATGGTAGGCAAGGGTGACCGGATGACCGTTGACGGCCTGGAACTCGATGTGAACGGTTTCAGGCAGATGTGGGAGTATAATGGTACCTGGCCCTTTGCCGCGAAGGGGTTTCCTGCCATTGAGGAATGCTTTCAGAAGGGGCTGTTCGACGGCTATACCATGGACAGCGGCCATGGGTTGTTCTGGGGCAACAGGAGCCGCGTGCGCTGCCTGCTGGATTACCTGGATGTTCCCGTCGACCTTCCCACCAACACAGGGTTTGCATACATCGATTACCGGGGGGGTAACCGCTTCTACCAGGTCGGCAAGGGTGAGGCCTACGGATGGATGTCGCCACAGGAATATGGGGAAACGATCGAACAGCTCAGGGCGATGGCGATGACCGATTATGCATCACTGAAATCCCTGATGAAGATTTCTCTCCAGGATTGGCTCGAGCAGCGGAAGATCAATCCGAAAACCTACGCCTATATCAAGAACCTCGCGGCCTCACAAACCGTCCAGAACGATCTTTCCATGACACCGGCCGGCGATTTTCTCGGATATCAGGCGATGGCGCGGGATATCAAAATGAATCTCGTGGACGGTTCCGTCGGTACCATTTCCAACCCCGGTGTCACGGCCATACCGCTGGCCATGGAAGAGTGTCTGAACTCGTTCGGCGGGAAAGTGCTGAGAAACACGCCGGTGGAGCAGGTCATTGTTGAGAAAGGGACCGCTCGGGGTGTTATCCTTCGCACCAGGAAAGGATTTGAAACGATCTATGCCGACCGGATCATCTGTAATCTCATGCCCAAGGCTATCTTCAGCATTATTCACCCCCGTCATTTCGACCACGAGTTCGTGAGCGCCGTCAGAACAAAGTTCTTCACGCCCAGTCTCCTCACGGGGATGATCGGACTGAAGCGGAACGTGCTGGAAGAGAAAGGCATCGATGAACGGAGTTTCATCTACATGCCCGATGTCGTCGGTCCCGAAGAGGGGTTCAGGGGCGGTGCCGTGGACGTGGTCATGTGGAACATGTCTTCCAGTGCCGGCAAGAGCGTGGCTCGGCCGAGCATCTGCAGGGATCATGGAAGGGCTCCCGATGGTGAACGGGATTACTGTTTCTCGCTCCCACTGCTCGATTACGAGATGAACAATCCGGACAAGGTCAAGAGATTGACGGAGTTCTGCGAAAACTGGTTCAAACGGACGTTCCGTTCCTGGAAGGAGGATGTGAAATTCTTCATCTGGACGGCCTGCGACAGGGCGTACGGGAATTGGCGGCCCGTCGGAATGGAGCGCCCTGATGTCACGTCGCCTCATATCGGCAATCTCTTCTTCACGGGTGATCAATACGGTAAGCGGATGTGGGGAGGCGGTGTCGACGGGGCCGGTCTGTGCGCGGTCATGACGGTGGACGCCATGATGGGAACCAGGCTCGAAGAACAGATATTCCCCGTCTACCATCGCGGTGTTCCTGAAGACAAGGTGTGGGAGTAGGGGGACGCCCCGAGGGGACGAACACCGGAGCGGGATCGATTCCCGCTTCGTATGTGGAAAGAGTGTGAGGAGGTATGATCCATGGGTTTGATGACACCCGATGAATTCAAGGCGAGTCTGAATGACGGAAGAATTGTATACTACAAGGGCCGGAAAATCGATAATGTGGCCGAGGACCCCGATCTGCTGGCCTGTGTGGAGACCGCCGCCGTCGATTATGAAATGGCGGAGGATCCTCGGTACCGTGATCTGGCCGTTGTCAGGGACGAGGAACTCGGCGAGGATATCAGCCGGTTCTACTACACCCCGAAAAACGGAGAGGACCTGCTCAAACAGCTTGAGCTGACCATCAAGGCCACCGAACTGGGGGATGGATACATTCCCTTTACCCATGATATCGGCGCCGACGCGATGAACGCCATATCCATCACCGCCCGCAGCATGGGCGATGCCGGCGCGGCGTATCTTGAGAGGATCGAAAACTACCGCAGGTACCTCAAAAGAACGGACCTGAGCGTGGTCGCCGCCGTCACCGATGTCAAGGGGGACCGGCACCTGCGTCCTTCCGATCAACGGCAGGTCCATCCCGATTTTCACCTCCGTATCGTGGAACGGCGGGACGACGGGATCGTCGTTCGCGGGGCAAAAGCGCATATCACTGCGGCGGCCTATTGCAACGAGTTCTTCGCGATTCCCTGCCGTGCCCTGGGGGGTGCGGAAGACGCCGATTATGCCGTTGCGTTTGCCCTTCCCATCAACACACAGGGTATCCGGCAGATCGTTCGTCCCTTCAGCTCGCGGATCAGCGATCTCGAGTTTCCCGTTGAACGTCCGCTGCGCAGAATGCACACGGATTCACTGATCATCTTCGATGATGTCTTTGTACCCTGGGACCGGGTTTTCCTTTGCGGCGAGTGGCAGTATGCCGCCACCATGGTCTACAATTTCGCCCTGCTTCACCGGAGGACGGGCTGTGCCTACCGCATCCCCATGAGCGAGCATCTGCTGGGCATCGCGCAGGCCATTGCGGAATATAACGGAATTGCGGGAGCGCCCCATGTGAGAGAAAAGATCACCGAGATCGTCATCTACCTGCAGACGCTCTCGGCCCTTTCCCGCTCGGCCTGCCTGGATTATGTGGACCATGCCGGGATACCCGTTCCCAACCCGGTGACGACCAATATCGCGAAATACCACTTCGCCCATAATTATCACAAGGTGGTCGAGATCATACAGGACCTCGCGGGCGGGCTGCTGGTAACGGCGCCCACCTACAAGGACTGGAAGAACCCCGAAACACATGATGATATTGAAAAGTACCTGCAGGGAATACCGGAGCTCCCAACGGAAGACCGCCTGCGCATGTTCGACCTGATCCGCCGCCTTACATCGGGTGATCTGGAGACCATCTGTCTCCACGGTGAAGGGTCGCCGTATGCCGAGCGGATGACGATTTTCATGGAGGCCCGGAAATTGATCGCCCGGTGCAAGAAACTTGTTGACGAAATGGCCGGTATACCGGCCGGTGAACGAAGAAAAGACTGAATTCTTCGGAAAGGAGTGTACCCATGAGTGATCTCAAGGGCAAGGTTGCCATCATCGGCATCGGGGAGGTCCCGACGGGGCGATTTCCCGAAGCCTCGGCGATTTACCATGCGATCGAATCGGCACGCCGGGCCATCAGGGATGCCGGCATCAACAAGGATAATATCGATTACGTTCTTCCCTGCGGCGCCGTTTACAGCCCGCCTTTCAACACGGAACTGATCACCGGCCGCGTCGTCGAGGAACTGGGACTGAAAAACGTCAGCAAGAACTGCCAGGTCTTTTCGGGCGGTTCCACAAGCAGTTGCGGCATTGATATCGCGGCATCTCTTATCAATTCAAAGGCGGCCTCGACGGTTCTCTTCGTTCACGCCGACCGCCTCGGTACCGGTGTGGACCTTCAGGGCGGCATCGACCTTTTTGCCACGGCGGGCATTTCACATGAATGGGAGGTCCCATTCGGGCAGCATTATTCATCTATCGCCGCTCTCGCCATGACCCGTTACATGTATGAGACGGGATGCACCGATGAACACCTCGCGGCGGTATGCGTTTCCAACCGGAAATGGGCGGAGCTGAACCCGCACGCGTTTTTCAGAAAACCGGTGACCATCGAGGAAATCCTGTCCTCCAAGGTACTGTCCACACCCCTGCGTGCGAAACAGTCGAACATGCTCTTCGACGGCGGGGCGGCCTTCATCGTGACCTCGGCCGAGCGCGCGCGGGACATTACGGAGAGACCCGTCTATCTGCTGGGCGAAGGCGGCATCGTGACGCACTTTGTCTATTCCCAGGAGCCCGATATCACCCGGTTCGGCTGGGCGAGAGCGGCCGAAAAGGCCTTTGGGGAAGCGGGACTGACAGCGGCAGACATGGATATCGCCGAGATCTACGATTCCTATCCCATCTACGAACTGATCGCCTTTGAGGAACTCGGATTCTGCAAAAGAGGTGATGGAGGCGAGATGTTCCTGAGAGGAGATACCTGGCCCGGCGGAAAGATCCCGACGACGACCAATGGCGGTATGCTTTCCCAGGGACATACCGGTGGTGGCGGTGGTGTGGCCATCCTCGTTGAAACCTTCCGGCAGCTGATGGGAAAGGCCGGTGAGCGGCAGGTTCCGAATGCCCGGTTCGCCGTTGAAACCGGAACGGGCGGCACCTACATGGATTCGCAGGTGTCCGTCTTCGGAACGGAGATCCCGTAACTTGGAGATGCCACAAAGGACTGTCGTGAATCTTTGAAAGGAGCTTTTCACATGAATATGCCAGTCAAACCAAAACCGGTACCTGTCGCAACGGCGTGGACCATGCCGTTCTGGGAAGGAACCCGGAATGGGAAATTGCTGTATCAGAAATGCGGGGACTGCGGGACCAATGTCTTCATTCCGCGGATCGCCTGTTCACGATGTTTTTCTGAAAATCTCGAATGGGTGGAATCATCGGGCAGGGGAACGGTATTCAGCTTTACCGTGGTGGAGAACAACGCGCCCTCGGCGTTTATCGCCGACATGCCCTTCGTGATCGCCATCGTAAAGATGGAGGAGGAAGGGGTCCAGATGCTGACCAATATCGTGGAATGTGATCCCTATGAGGTGCGTTGCGACATGCCCGTCGAGGTGGTCTTCGAGAAACTGAGCGATGAGTTCACGCTTCCGAAGTTCAGACCTGCCGCATCAAGGTAGGAGAAGCAGCATATAACATTTGCTCCAGGGAGGATGCTCATGGCTGAAAAATACTGGGAAGATTTTGATGTGGGGTTTTCTTTCAAAACCCCGTCCATAACGGTTACGGAGTCCCATATCGTTACCTGGGCGGGTCTGACCATGGACTTCTACCCACTTCACGTGGATGCCGAGTACGCGAAAAAAACCGTTTTCAAGGAGCGGATCGCGCATGGGCCTCTCATCTTCGGGTTGGCCGTCGGCCTGGCGGCACAGGCCAGGATCGAGGGAGGGGCCGTCATGGCCTGGATGGGTGTCGACAACATGCGTATGCTCGCTCCCGTGAGGATCGGCGATACCGTAACGGTGAACATTGAGGTGACACAGAGAAAAGAGACGAAAAAGGACACTCAGGGCATACAGATCTGGAAATACAGCGTTCATAATCAGCGTGATGAGGTTGTTCTTGTGTTCGACATGAATTTCCTGATGCATCGGAGACCCGCCGTGTAATAAACTGCCGCCGGTTTCATGCCGGGAGCAGGGGCCGGTGCAGGCAGGGGAAGGAGTTTGATGCCGTGGACATGCGCTTCAGCGAGGAACAGGAGAAACTCAGAAAAAAGGTACGTGACTTTGTGGAACGCGAAATGCCGCGTGACCTGGTACGAGAGCTTGACGAAAAGGACGAGTATCCCCATGAATTGCTCGGCAAGCTCGTCGATCTTGATCTTGCCCGGGTCAACATTCCGGAAGAGTACGGCGGCACCGGCGGCGACATTATCGACCTGATGATCATATTTGAGGAACTGGGAAGGCGGTTTCCGACACTGACCTGGGCCTTCGGTAATATAGTCCTCTATGGAAATGAGATCATAGGAGTGAACGGCAGTGCGGCCCAGAAACGGGAATACCTGCCGCGGCTCGGCAGGGGGGAGATAAAATTCTGCTTTGCACTGACCGAACCGAATGCAGGCTCTGACGCGGCGAGCATCAGTACCCGCGGGATTCCCGATGGAGACGGATATGTCGTAACGGGTAACAAGATGTTCATATCAGGAGCGGGGGTTTCGGATTACGCCGTCACCTTTGCCCGCACGGATCAGCCGAAGTATGCCGGGATAACGGCCTTTATCGTGGACACCGGGCTGGAAGGATACCAAGCCAGGTCTCTTGAGAAGATCGGTATGCATGGCTCGAATACCTGTGAGGTGACCTACGATAATGTACGTGTCAGATCGGTAGATATCCTGGGCGGGCCCGAATACCTCAACAAAGGATGGTTCCAGGAGATGAAACTTCTCAACCAGGAACGGCTGAATCTGTCGGCCGTCGCGCTCGGGATTGCCGAGGCCGCCCTCGAGGATGCTCTGGAATATGCCCGTGATATGATTCCGGGAACTAACAGGAAAAACATCCAGCAGAGCATGCAGCACCAGCTCGCCGATATGGCCACGAACGTCGAAGCCATCCGCTGGCTCATTTATGCCGCTGCGTGGAAGGAAACGCAGCACATGCAGCCTGTTATGGAAACGTCCATGTCGAAATACTTTTCGGCGGAGACCACGAAAAAGATCGTTCTCCAGGGACTTGATATCCTGGGGCGGGAGGCGTCTCTGATGAGACGTGACATGCAGCGATACCTGAGAGATATCATGATCTACTCCATCGGCGGCGGTACATCCCAGATACAGAAGAACATCATTGCCAAGACCCTGAACGTTTGACCGGGACGGTGCGCTGGTTCATGAACTGCCGGCAGGCCTTCATGATCGGGAGAGGATCTTTCAAAGGAGCCGATAATGGATTTTTCGTTAAGTGATGAACAGCGGTTTATCAGAGATACGATAGAGAAATTTCTGGCCCGTGAGTGCGGCCGCGAGGTCGTCAAGAAACTTGACGAGGAGCGGAGGTTTCCGACGGACCTCTACCGGACCGTCGCGGGGATGGGGTTTTGCGGGCTTACCATTCCGGAAGAGTATGGCGGCGGAGGGCCGAACGTTCTGGGAGCGGCACTGGTGACCGAAGAGCTGGCGACGGTTTCTCCCGTGCTGGCAGGTGCCTTTTCTGCGGCGGCGTTTCGTGGAGGACTCACGCTGTCGACGCTGGGCAGCGATGCGCAAAAGAAAGCGCTTCTTCCGAAGCTCGCCGAAGGTGCCCATCTCTTTTCCTTCGCCGTTGAGGAACCGGGATTGACCGGGGGGGCGGGGCCTTTCCGGACGCAAGCGGAACGGCGTGATGAAGTGTTCGTTGTCAGTGGCGTCAAGTCGTGCGCCGGCCTTGCGGACCATGCCGATTACCTGATCGTACCCGTATCGACGGAGGCCATCGATGGGGACGAGAACAGCGTGACAATCTTTCTCGTTCAGACCGGTTCCGGCAATATCCGGATAACGCCCGCGGAAACCGTTGGATTCGTGAGCGGGTCGTTCTGCGATGTCGTTTTTGATGATCTCGTCCTCACCAGGGAAGACATACTGGGCGGGGGTGAGCATATCGGCCGGGGGCGGGTTCAAATGGAAGGGATCGCCGCGTGCGCTAACCTCGAAATCGCCGCCATAGCCCGCGGGATAATGAAAGGCTGCTATGAATACGCCCTGAATTATGCTAAGGAACGGGAGCAGTTCGGTCAGGCTATCATGCGGTTCGGTGGCGTTCAGGACATGCTGGTGGAAATGGCCGTTTCCGTCCGGGTGGCCGGTGACCTTCTTTATCGTGCCTGCTGGTGTGCCGACAGGGGGGACCCCTATCTGGAAGAATCGACCATGGCCCGGCTCCGGGCATGCCGGGATGTCCGGCAGGCCGCCATGGACTGTATGCAGGTTCTGGGAGGGTACGGGTATGCAAACGAGTACGATGCCCAGCGGTATCTTCGTGACTCCCTGGTGATGCTGGAGGGTACCCCTGGTACAGGCGTGCTGAAGGATACCCTGGCCGACTGCCTGTGGGCATATTGATCCTGAGAATTTTCGTACACATGTTCGATCGAGGAGGGAACCAGTCGTGGAATGGACGACGGGGGTCTTCCGGTGGAACGATCAGAATGGGAAGCGAACGAGGACGGGGTGATGGAAAAGAAGAAACAGAAGCAACCGACCGATTTTCCCATGCTCAAGGAACAGGAAAGGGAAAACCGGAGAAATCTGATCATAGACGCGGCGGAGCGGGTGTTTTCCGCAAAGCCCTTTGAGCAGGTGACCATGCGCAATATCGCCATGGAAGTCGGCATTACTCCGACGGCCATCTATCGGTATTTCGCGGATAAGCAGGCGCTCTATGCCGAATCATATGTCAGAAGCAATAACCGGTTGCTCGAGAAGCTTGTCAAGGTGTTCGAACATTCCAGCGATCTCAATCTTGAAAAGATCGCCACCATTACCGTCGATCATTTTCTGGGAGAGGAACAGAACCTCAAAATGCGGGCTCATTTCATGATCGACGACATGCTGAACGATAACCTTCTGGGCAAGCTATCTGAGAACACAAAGTACTTCGTCGATACCATAGAGCAGCATTTCCGGAAGTTTAGCTCCGACCCGGAAGTAAGAATTCTGGCGCTGACCTTTTTCGCGGCACTGAACGGCGTCCTTTTGACCTATCGCAAGAGCCCGGGGAAAAGCCGTGCGGAGATCGTGAAGAACATCAGGAAAGAAGCCCAGATCGTGTCGGAAATATTTACCAAACGGCTGATGTCGGGAGGGTCGTGAGTGAATTCCGGGAGTAACGCTCCATGAGTGATGAGCTTGACGGGAAAACGGTGCTGGTCACCGGTGCGGCAGGAGGGATCGGTAGTGCCGTCGCAGAAGGGCTTTGCGAGGCGGGAGCGCGGGTGTTCGCAGTCGACCTTCATACCCGAAAAGTGGGCGTCCCATCGCTGCGCGAGGAGTGCTGGAAAGAATATCAGGCCGATGTGAGTGATGCCGGGTCGGTTCAGGCAATGATCGAGGCCTGTGAGAAGCGTTTCGGACCGCCTGAAGTGCTCGTCAACGTGGCCGCCATCAGCAGGCCCTGTCAGGTTCAGGACATGCGCCTTGACCTGTGGCGACAGGTCATTACGATGAATCTTACCTCTGTTTTTCTCTGTTCCCGCGCGGTACTGCCCGCCATGACCGAGGCGGGAGGGGGAAGCATCATCAATTTTTCCTCCGTGCTGGCCGATATCGGAGGAAAGGGAAGCGCTCATTACGCGGCCGCAAAGGCCGGTGTCGAAGCGTTTTCAAAATCACTTGCCCGTGAGGTAAGTGCTCTGGGAATCCGGGTTAATGTGATTTCTCCCGGCATGGTCGATACCCCGATGCTTGCTCTGATGAGCGAGCAACAGAAAAAAGCGCTCGCCGGAAGAATCCCCCTGGGACGTATCGGAAGACCGGAAGACTTTGTGAAGCCCGTAATTCTTCTTGCCTCGGACGGCGCATCCTATATGACCGGTCAGGTGATCCGTGTGGATGGCGGCATGAACATGGCCTGATGCTGCCGTGGCGATGCCCTTTCATTCGAAGAAAGATCCCCGCCTTTGTTGAATCACAAATTGACTACCATAATGTTCCTTTTTGCTGTATAGAAGGCAGCATGCCGAACGACCTGTACATGATGCGAGCCGTGAAGGTCAGCCTCGTCGCGAATGTCATTCTCTGCTGCATAAAACTGGTTGCGCTCATCATCGTCGGTTCCATTGCCATAGCGGCCGACCTGGGAATATCCTGCGTCGCTCTCGCCGTTTCGATTGTCCTTTTCTATGCCGTGAAGATATCAAACAAGCCCGCTGATTTCCTGTATAACTATGGTTACGGAAGGATCGAGAACGTGTGCGAGGTGATGGAAGGGATCGTCCTCATCGGTCTCGCCCTTGCCATGTCTTTTCAGGCGATCATGCATATCGTCAGGGTAGCGGAGGTACAGGCCCCCATGGTCGGTCTTGCGAGTTGCCTCATCGGTGTAGGTATCAACTTCGGGGGGGCATATTACATACTGCAACAGGCACGGAAAAGCGGGTCTCCCGCACTGTACGCGGAAAGCATCCACTTCAGGATTGAAGGATTCATATCGGCGGCGATCGCCGTGGCGTTCATTCTGATAATGCTCACAACAGCCGCGGGACTTGTCAAAGTGGTCCATTACATAGATCCCGTGACAACACTGTTCGTGAGTGCCGTGATCGCCGTGCCGTCCGCACGCCTCCTGAAGGAAGCCTTTACAAAGCTTCTCGATGCGTCCATAGAAGAGTCCAGACAGATCGAAGTGGTCAAAGTTCTTGCCAGGCATGTCGATAAATACTGCAACTTCAAAGATCTGAGGACCAGATCGGCGGGGAGAGTCCAGTTTGTTGAAATGGACCTCATCATGCCGGAACACATGTCGTTGAGGGAGGGCCATCGGGTCATATCCGAGATCAAAGAAGATATTGAGTCACACCTGGGCGAATGTGATGTTACGATCAGAATACATCCCTGTGATAAAAATTGTTTTTATGCCAGGGAAGACAAGAATTGCCCATACAGCAGCGAATGATCCGGGTGGCATTCAAGCGCTCTCTGTCGTTCCCGCGCAGGCGGGAATCCAGGCCGCATATTGGTAGAATCCTGGGGATTATGGATTACGGATTACGGATTATGGATTACGAACCTTAATCCCCTAATCCTTTTAATCCTCCTAATCCCGTTTTCTCATTCAGATCCCCCATATTCCTTCCGCGGCGGTGCCGCACTTGACGCATGCCCCGTTTTTGATATTGATCCTGCCGATCCGGAATCCGTAGCGTTCGATAAGAAGATTGCCGCAATGATGGCAATATGTGTTTTCGCCTTCATCGCCCGGAACGTTTCCCGTGTATACGTATTTCAACCCGGCCTCGATACCGCAGCGCCGGGCGCGGTGAAGGGTTTCCACGGGAGTGGGAGGAATGTTCAGAAGCCTGTACTGGGGATGAAACCTGCTGATGTGCCATGGAGTCCCGTCCCCGAGAGAGTGGATGTAACGGGCTATATCCGCCAGCTCCTCATCGCTGTCGTTAAGTCCCGGAATAAGTAATGTGGTGATCTCAAGCCATATCCCGAGGTCCTTCATCCTGCGAAGGCTGTCAAGAACGGGTTGGAGCCTGGCGCCGCAGTACTTTTTGTAAAATTCATTGCTGAAAGATTTCAGATCGACGTTGGCGCCGTCAAGGTAGGGGGACAGCATGTCGAGCATGTCCGCCGTCATATATCCATTGGTGACAAAGACGTTCCTGATGTCCTTGTCGTGAGCCATCTTCGCCGTATCGTAGGCCAGTTCAAAAAAAACGGTCGGCTCCGTATACGTATACGCGATCGTTTTCGAGCCGGATTGCAGGGCGTGTTCCACCAGGGTGGATGGTGTGCACTCCTTTCCCACGATACGGTTCTGGTCACGGGGCATCTGGGAGATGTCGCTGTTCTGGCAGAAGGTGCACTGAAAATTGCATCCCACGGTGGCGATCGAATACGATCTTGAGCCCGGTAGGATGTGAAAGAGCGGTTTCTTCTCAATGGGGTCCACATTCTCGGCGATGATGGTCCCGTATACGAGGGTGTACAAGGTGCCTTCTTCGTTCACCCTGACGCCGCAAATGCCCTTCTTGCCGGGGGCGATGACGCAGGTGTGTGCGCAGAGCACGCACCGGACTTTCCCATCCTCCAGCGTTTCATAAAGGAGCGCCTTCTTTTTCACTTTTCCACCTCCCGTACCGCTCCCGGCACCTGCTTTCGGGCCACCTTCAATTTACGGCCCCCGGTCAGGGGGTCCTGGAGCGTCATGTGGGTAAAATAGACGGGAAAGGAGATCCCCATGAAAAGTCCGAAAGGGTTTTTCTTCCGGGGCATCCTGTCTTCCATGGCGGCGGCGCGAAGATACCAGGGGAGGGGAAAGTAAATGACGCTTCCCCACTCTATGGGCGCGTCGGCGAGGACGTCACGGATGAGCTTCCTTACAAAGAGGTAACTGTACAAGAGGGAACCGTCATGGAGGGGGACGCCGTCGATCTTTCTCCTTCTTCTCTGCGCGGCCGCAAGCGAATATCGATTAAGGACCTCCACGAAGACCCTGCCCCGGCAAACCCTGATCGCTTCACTGAGGGTGATGGCCGGCGACCTTGTTGATTCAAAACAACTGACCGTCACTATGTCGAATTCATTGTCCGAAAAAGGAAGGTCCTCGGGAGTTCCCAAACGGAGGTCCGCTCGTTCACCGAGTCGTTCCCGGGCTGCGGCAAGCATGTCTTTCGATGATTCGACACCGGTCACATCGCAGCCCAGCCGCCTGAAGTAGAGGAGGAGATGGCCCGTTTTGCAGCCGACATCAAGAAGCTGTTCATCTTCCCGGAGATCAAGAAGATCGGTTATCAGCTTCTTTCGCCGCCGGTCAACGTAGGTACCCACGGGCGAAGCACGCCACTCGTCGCAGGAGTGATAGGTATCCCCGTTGCTTCGTGCCATGATATATCCCGTCCTCACCCTCCTATGGCGGACATGCTGCGGACACACTTCTTGCGGTTTACTTCGTAGCAGAACGTGGATGATCGCTGCGGCTTCGAGAGAATGGCGTTTCGGATCACCTTTTCGAGCTCGGCATCACTGCACCCGGCGCGCATGATTCCTTTCAGGTCGACCTCCTCATCGGAGAGAAGGCATGTTCGAAGGCTCCCATCGGCCGTCAGCCTGAGCCGGTTACAGGACTCACAGAAACCATGACTGATGGCGCTGATAATGCCGATCTCCCCGACGGCACCCCGTATGCGGTAGACACGCGCCGGGCCCTCCGCCCCGTTTGTGTGCCCACTCACCGGTTCAAGGGTTTCCGTTTTCTGGATCGTCTGTATTATGACATTGTTCGAGATATATTCGAAATCATTTTTCAGGAACGCTGTGCCGATCGGCATGTACTCGATGAAGCGGATCTGAAAAGGATACTCAAAGGTCAGGCGGGCAAAATCCATTATCTCATCGTCGTTGAAACCCTTGATCGCCACCACGTTGATCTTGATCGGCGCGTATCCGATCCGGTGAACCGCCAGGATCCCCCGGAGAACGCGGTCGAGGTCGCCCACGCGGGTAATGGTCCGGTAGCGTTCCGGTAACAGGGAATCGAGACTGACATTGATCCGTCTTATTCCGGCATCGAACATGTCTTCCGCGAGCTCTTCGAGCAGGATCCCATTCGTCGTGAGACTGATATCACGAAGTTCCTCGATGCGCCCGAGTGAACGCAGGAATCCGACAATGTCCTTCCGAACAAGCGGTTCACCACCTGTGACGCGAACCTTGATTATTCCCAGACCGACGGAGATCCTGACGATACGGAGAATTTCCTCATAGCTGAGGATATCCTGGTGGCCGATCAGCGATACCCCTTCCTTGGGCATGCAGTACTGGCAGCGGAGATTGCACCGATCGGTGATGGAAACACGTAAGTAATTGATCTCCCTGTTGAATTTGTCTATCATGTGCGGCTGTATCCTTCCGTGAAGGGAGCTTCAATGGAAACCCACTTCGATAGAGGGGGTTTCTATCATAAGTGGCATAACTTAGCAAGCAGCCGAAAAGGGGGTGGCTGACAGCCAATGAACAAGTGCCATGAAACCCCTTGACAAATACCGTTGATGGTGTAATTTCTGATACTTAATTGCTGTGGCGAAGGATCCTGATTCAACGAGTTGGTGTGAGTGGTCCATTACGGAAAGGAGCAGGGAGACGCAGCCGTGTTACTCCGCCGTGATGAGATTTTCACACGCTGGCGCGGAAGGATCGAGACAATAAGGGAGCCGGAGAACATGGAGCAGGGTGGAGAAGCTATAAAAGTTGTCGCAAGTCCCAACGAAAAAGGGAATGTCAGTATTGTCTGCCGCCAGTGCGGAACCGTCAAACGTCTTAATGTGAATGAAATTTCCTACAGCGAGGGAGCATACCGCATGAATATGAAATGCGAGGGGTGCGGTAGCCTTCTCGATGTGTTGATTAATCTGCGCAAGGCCTTTCGCAAGCCAACGAACCTGACGGGTATCTGCACCACCGTGGAATCCGGTGATATAGACCTGGACGCTCACTTTGACAAGGTGTCGGGGATAGTGGTCTCGGATATTTCAAAAACGGGAATCGGTTTCAAGATGAAAACCCCCCTGAAAATCAAACAGGGCGATTTCCTTCGTGTAAAGTTCAAACTGGACACCGCAAGCCGTCTCCCCATAGAAAAAAAGGCGATTGTTCGAAGGGTGTTCGGTGAATACGTGGGTGCAGAATTTACCCGTCCCATCGACGAGCGGGAGAAGGAACTCGCTTTCTATGTCAAATATTGACGGGGGTAGGGGTCGGGATTCGAGATTCGTGATTCGGAGAATACGACCGTATCTTTCGCTTCACGACTAACCTCTCACGCTTCACGCCTAACGTCTTACACCTAACGCTTCACGTCTACAACCCTACTCGAACCCGGTAGGTAACGGTGACCTCGCCGTCGGCGGGAACGGTTACATCGAACCGGATCGTGAAGGCGTCAAGCTTCCGGTACGAATGGCTGCTCCTGAGGATCGACCAGTTGCCGTAAAGGGGCTCAATGATACCCACGACAACGTCTTCCATCTTGTGGTTCCTGACCTTCACTTCCCACTGAGATTCGAAGAGCTGCGATGTCTTCTGTTGAAAATCGGTCTGCTTGCGTTCGGCTACCACGTCGAAGGCCTCACCGACCTTCAGCCGCACTTTCTCATCTTTCGGTGTGTGACGGATCCTGTCTTCCCCGATGAACTGCTGGCTTCCCGCAGCGTCCTTTTTATAGAGACGGATGGTTCCCTCGGGGAGCGGAATGCCGAGGTTGTTCTGTAAAGAGTTTTGGAAGAACACGTACACCGCAACGGGCTGTTCCGGATTTTTCTCACGATACTGCCTGGTGAAATATCCCGTCGAACCGTAGACAAGAAGTTCCTTTTCGACGGAAACGTCCGCTGCCTCGAACAGCCGTATCTGTTTTGTCTGCCTGTCCTTGATGGTCGTTTTTCGCTGCAGGTCATAGATGTGATACTCAAAGAACGCCTTTTCCTCGAATTGCGGTGCCGCCTTTGCGACCATTTCGGCCAGCACGGCCCGGTCGCGCCCGACTTCCTCAGCGCGGTGGATCTCTCCGGCGATCAGTTTCAGGGTTGCCTCTCTATACCCCGCACCGCTGCGGTTGTCGATCGTGACCCATCCCGAAAGATCCGCCTTCCGGTCGTCCTCGTTCAATACCATGATGTAATCGGCCTCCCAGGATATGTTGCCGGTCAGATAGGAGACCTCAAGGGCGCAGGGGGATTGCTTGGTGTTCTCATACAACCAGGTCAGAGTGGGTTTCGCGATGAGGTTTTCAGGAAGTTCGGGAAGGACCTTAAACCCGGGATGTCCAAGGTATATCTCTCCATCGATCCGATATATCTGGCCGTCGTTATTGCTGAGCAGTTCGGCCTGTATGACGTCCTTCCGGTCATGGTAACGGTTCCAGTCGATGATCTTTATCTCTTTGCCCACATATTTATCGAGGAGTTTGTCGGCGTTCATCAGGTCATATTCGTAGTTCTGTTCCAGAACAATGAAGTCACCCGGTCCCCTTTGCGGGGCCACGTGAACGGTGACGGGGACTATCGAAGCGGCTACGTCCATGAACCGCAGCTCACCGCTGCCGGTAGGGATATCGATGAGCCGGGTGTCCTTGATTAGGCCAAGGTTACTGTTATAGACGGTAACCTCCACCGACTTCTGGTCTTGCTCGGTACTTTTTATGGCCGTGCCGGCGGATGTCGATGCGGGCACAAGAAGCAACAGGACGCAACAGAAAATGGCGAACCTTCCTTTCATGGCCGTGCCTCCTTCGGTTCCAACAGTCTTTTTTTGTTTGCCTGGAATAATATCACATCTTGACGGGAAAGTAATGACGACTTCGTAATATATCCGCATCCCGCATCTCCAATCCCGAATCCCGAATGCCCGTTAGAATTCTAATTACAGGGCCGGGGTTTTGTGATAAGGGCAGTCCGTGATATCCAATAAAAACCAGTCATCCGGAGGAGCGTTCCCTGTGCGCCAGGATGGAACCCTGAAGACCGTCGTCGTTCTTCTGATCGGCATTACGGCCATATCCTTCGCGGCCATCTTCATCAAGTTCTGCGATGATGTGCCCGCCGTCATGATCGCCACCTACCGTCTGGTCATTGCTTCGGCCTGCCTCCTGGTGTATTTCAGGATACGGGGCTGCAGCTTCTCAACGCTGACGCGGCGGGACCTGCTTCTCTCATTTCTCGGTGGACTTTTCCTCGCCCTCCACTTCATTACCTGGATCACGTCGCTGAAATATACATCAGTGGCGAGCAGTGTCGTTCTCGTGACGACAAATCCCATCTTCGTCGGTGTTTTTTCCGCCCTTGTCCTGCGGGAACGCCAGCAGGGAACGCTGGTGGCCGGGATCATTCTCTGCGTTGCCGGAAGCGCATTTATCGCCTTGGGAGACGGCGGTTTCCGTGCCCTGGACTTCGGTGACGGAAGGGCTGTACTGGGTGATGTACTGGCACTGATGGGCGCCGTCATGGCAAGCGGTTACCTTATCGTGGGAAGCGCGGTCAGAGAGCGGCTCGATAATCTGACCTATATCACGATCGTCTTTTCCATCAGCGCGGCCGTTCTCCTTGCCGTCTCGCTTGTATGCTCTATTCCCTTCACGGGATACCGTCCTTCATCGTATCTCTTCATGGCGCTTCTCGCCGTCGTTCCCCAGCTGATCGGACATACGGCCTTCAACTGGGCGCTCCGTCATATCAGGGCCGGCATGATAGCGATCACCATTCTCGGCGAACCCGTTGGTGCCACGCTCCTGGCATACACCTTACTCGGTGAGCCCATCAGCGGGTTCCAGGGCATGGGCATGGTACTGATATTCGCCGCCATCATCATCGCATCACGAAGGGGAGGGAAGAGTCTAAGTGCCTGAGTGCCTGAGTGCGTGACAAAACCCGCCTCCCCCTTTGGAAAAGGGGGATTGAGGGGGATTTTTAAATATATAAATCCCTCCCACCTCCCTTTACGAAAGGGAGGTGAAAAACCTGATCTATAATACATAATCCGTAATCCGTAATCCCTTGACATGGTCATCGTAAATTGGTATGACCTCTAACCAGTAAGAAAGAAACAGTAGAGAGGGTACAGTAATGGCAGTAGAGAAAGGGCTTCCGTTTCGCCCCGCCCAGTATGCCGAGCGCATGGTAGTGACCGCGATCCTTGACGGCACCTTTCCGCCCGGCTCCGTCCTGCCCAGCGAACGGGTCTTCGCGGAAGAACTGGGGGTGACCAGGCCCACGCTCAGGGAAATTCTTCAACGCCTCGCAAGTGAGGGATGGATTACCATCCATCACGGGAAACAGACCGTGGTAAACAATTACTGGAAGGAGGGTGGTCTTCGCCTGCTGAGCACCACGGCCAAATACGGTGATATCCTTTCTCGTGAGTTCATCACCAATCTTCTTGAGGTGCGGGTCAATCTCCTGCCGCCGGTGGCAAAAAAGGCCGTAGAGAATTCTCCCGATGCCCTGCTCGAATACCTTGGGAAATCCAGGGAACTGAAAGATGATCCCGAAGCTTTCGCCCGCTATGACTGGGGATTACAGGTACTGATCGCCCGCGAGTCGCAAAACCCCATATACCTGCTCATACTGAACGATTTTACCGACATCTTCAGGTTGATGGCGCCGACCTATTTCAACAGCAGGACAGGAAGGAAGGCTTCGCGAAGGTATTATCAAAAACTGTTCGATGCGATACGTAACGGTGGTAATTGCATCGAAGATATCGTCAGGGAGGCCCTTGAGACAAGCATCCATATATGGGAGGAACTGGCACGTACACAGGAGGTTTATAATGGAGCGCTGGAACGGATGGGGTGACGAGACGGTAACGATGGAACTGCCTTCTCAGGCCCTTGACCTTCTCCGGGGGCTTATCGGAGAGGGAACACCCCGGAAGGATCACAGCCTTGAAGATACCCTGGCGGCGATTCCACAATCGCGGCTTGGAGAATACCGGCTCATTTCAAAGGATCCGCGGGAGCGGCTTATCCATGCTCACGGCCAGAGCCTGCCGGACTGGATAGCATTACGGTGCGGCACGCTTGAAAGGTATCCGGACGGTGTAGCCCATCCGACGACACTGCAGGACGTAAAGGAGATCCTCGACTATACCCAGCGGGAGCATCTGGTCGTCATCCCTTACGGAGGTGGAACAAGTGTCGTGGGACACCTGACGATTCCCGAATCGGACCGCCCGGTGGTGAGCCTTTCCATGAAGCGCCTGAAACGCATGATTACCATGGAACCAGAAAGTCTGCTTGCCACCTTTGAGGCCGGTGTTCGGGGCCCTGACCTGGAAGCGCAGTTGGCGGCGAAGGGATATACGTTCGGGCATTATCCTCAATCATTCGAGTATTCGTCGCTGGGGGGCTGGATCGTGACGCGTTCCAGCGGCCAGCAATCTCTCCACTACGGAAGCATCGACCGGTTGTTCGTGGGCGGGGAGGTCATCACGCCGAGGGGAATCCTTCCCATGACGGACTTTCCCGTATCTGCGGCGGGACCGGACCTGAAGCAACTGGTCCTCGGGTCTGAGGGAAGAATGGGTGTCCTTACGAAGGCGATGGTGAAGATAACCCCCATACCCGAGGTCGACGACGTTTTCGGTGTCTTTTTTCCCGACTGGACCGAAGCCTTTGAGGGGGTCAGGAACCTCGCCGCCGCTGAGCTTCCCCTTTCCATGATCCGTTTGAGCAATCCCGTTGAAACGATGACGAATCTCTATCTTGCCGGACATGAACGGGAGATCGCCCTTCTGAAGAAATATCTGAGCCTGCGGGGTATCCCGGAGAACGGATGCTGCATGTGCCTGATCGGGATAATCGGTTCGCGTCGGATCGCGCGTGCGGTAAAAGGTGAGGTGAACTCGATCATCGGCCGTCACGGCGCGGTTTCCGTGGGCAGGTCCATGGGAAAGGGATGGAAGAAGAACCGTTTCAGGACACCTTACCTGCGCAACACCCTCTGGGATGCCGGCTATGCCGTCGACACCCTGGAAACGTCCGTTCCCTGGGACCGTGTGGAAGAAACCATGGATGAGATCGAACGGGTCATCGGCAAGGGGTTGATGCCCTTCGATGAGAACGTGCATGTCTTCACGCACCTTTCAAGAATTTATGCGACGGGGTCGAGCATCTATACGCAGTTTGTTTTCCGACTGGGTGAAACACCGGAAGCAACGGTGGAACGATGGAAGATCCTCAAAGATGCGGCCAGCCGGGTCATCGTCAAGGTGGGGGGTACGATCAGTCATCAGCATGGCGTGGGAATCGACCACAAACCCTATCTGGAGGCCGAGAAGGGAAGCGTCGGAATGGGATTACTGAAGGAGATCACCACCTATCTCGATCCTGAACGGCGCATGAATCCCACAAAGTTGATCTGAGGGGAACCGGGCGTTCTGCGGCCAACCGCTGAAGATGCCCGTCATCCCCGGAATTGGAGCACGAGGTGAACCCATGAACGTGCAGGACATTCCGGAAACCTGGGATTTGATCGTTATCGGCGGGGGTATCACGGGAGCCGGCATATTCCGTGAGGCCGTGAGGATGGGATTCAGCGTCCTCCTCCTGGAGCAGAAGGACTATTCCTGGGGCACGTCGAGCCGGTCGACGAAACTGGTCCATGGCGGACTTCGGTACCTCAGGGAGGGACATCTCCTTTTGACAAAGGCCGCCGTGGAAGAACGGGAACGCATGCTGAAAGAAGCCCCGGGCCTGGTCGAGCAGGTGGGGTTCCTGCTTCCCGTTTACAAGGGGGCCGGGCCGGGCAAGTGGACCGTTGATATCGGTCTTCTGCTCTATGACCTGATGGCCGGACAGAAACAGCATTCATTTCTCGACCTGGAAGAATTCCGGAAAATGTCTCCGCACCTCAGGCAGGAGGACCTCGTGGGAGGCTTTCGCTTTTTCGATGCCCAGGTCGACGATTGCCGGCTGGTCCTTCGTCTTATCATTGAGGCCGTCGCGAACGGTGGTGTCGCCTTGAACTACACAAAAGCGACGGAAATTCTGTACGACGCGAAGGGTAATGTCGCCGGTGTGGTGGCGGAGGACACGGAAACAAGAGAAACCCGGGAGTTCCAGACAAAGACCGTCATCAACGCAACCGGTGCCTGGGGCGAGAAACTGCACCCGTCGCCTGATCCGAAGCGGCATTTACGTCCCCTGCGGGGAAGCCATATGGTATTTCCTCTCTGGGCGCTGCCACTCGATCACGCCGTGGCGTTCATGCATCCCGCAGACGACAGGGGTTTCTTTGCCATTCCATGGGAAGGTGCCGTCCTGGTCGGTACGACCGATATCGATCACCATCAGGACCTGTCCGAGGAACCGGTCATCACGAAGGAAGAGGTGGACTACATGATGGAAGGGATCCGGTACTATTTTCCCTCCATCGAGCTGTCTCCCGCGGACTGTCTCTCCACATTCGCCGGTGTCCGGCCTGTCCTGAGCGAGGGGAAACTTTCACCGTCCGAAGAATCCCGTGATTACGCGGTCTGGAAGAAACAGGGAATGGTCACCGTGACGGGGGGAAAACTGACCACGTTCCGGCGCATGGCCTGGGATACACTGAAAGCAGCAGCGGCCTTTCTGCCGGAAATGAAGGAGATCAGCAAAAAGGACCCTGTTTTTGCCAAGGTCCCTGAAAAGGTCACCCGATCGCAGGGGCTGACGAAAAAGACGTGGCGGCGTCTCTACGGCAGGTATGGTGAATCGGCGAAAGAAGTTGTCGCGTCCGCCGCCGCCGATGACCTGAACGCGATCCCTGGTACCGATACGCTCTGGGCCGAGATCCCCTTTACGGCGAACCGTGAACAGGTCCGTCATCTCTCCGACCTGCTGCTTCGACGTGTCCGGATCGGGCTCCTGACGACACAGGGAGGACGTGAGCATATGGAGCGTATCCGCCGTCTCTGCAGCCCCCTTCTTCCCTGGAGCGATCTCAGATGGGAGGACGAGATCGACATGTATCACGGTCTCTGGGATCGGGCCTATTCTCTTCCTTCAACATGACAGGAGGACACTTATGAATTCAAAGGACCTGCTTCTTGCCATCGATTGCGGTACCCAGAGTCTGAAAGCGCTTGTGTTCGACATGAAGGGTACCTTATTGGCCCGCCAGCGCGTGGCGTTCAGACCGTACTTCTCTGATAACCCGGGCTGGGCTGAACAGGACCCGGAGGTTTTCTGGCGATCGCTCTGCCAGGCCTGTCAGGAACTATGGCAGCGGGGTGATGTTCCCCGCGATCGGATCGCGGGGGTATCCCTGACCACGCAGCGGGCATCGGTGATCAATCTCGACCGCAGGGGAAAACCGTTGCGGCCCGCCGTGATCTGGCTGGACCAGCGGAAAACCTATAATCTACCCCCCCTGGGAGGCCTCTGGGGTTTTCTCTTCAAGGCCCTCCGCCTGAGCGGGACCATCGACTACTTCCGTTCCGAGGCCGAGGCGAACTGGATCAGCACCTACCAGCCCGACGTCTGGAGAAATACCCACAAGTATCTTCTCCTTTCAGGTTACCTCAACCACCGTCTGACGGGAGAGTTCGTCGATTCCGTGGGTTCCCAGGTCGGATATATCCCCTTTGATTACAAGAAACTCCAGTGGGCGCCGGGCTGGGACTGGAAATGGAAGTGTCTTTCAATGGAAAGGGAAAAGCTGCCGAAGCTCGTTGACGTTGGTCAGCCCCTGGGTACCATCACCGAGGAAGCCTCGCGGGAGACGGGACTGCCGAAGGGGCTCCCTGTTATCGCCGCCGCGGCAGACAAGGCCTGCGAGGTCATCGGGTCGGGAAGCCTCGAGCCGTCCATCGGATGCCTGAGCTATGGAACGACGGCGACCATCAACGTGACGAGCGAAAAATATATCGAAGCGGTGTCGATGCTGCCGCCCTATCCGGCGGCGATACCGCGCTGGCACACCATAGAGGTGCAGATATTCCGGGGATACTGGATGGTGAGCTGGTTCAAGGAAGAATTCGGCCACCCCGAGATCGAGGAGGCGTCGAAACAGGGCATAGAGGTAGAAGAACTCTTTGACGAACTGATAGAAGACGTTCCCGCCGGTTCGATGGGGCTGATGCTCCAGCCGTTCTGGAGTCCCGGGTTGAAGGTGCCCGGCCCGGAGGCAAAGGGGGCGGTCATCGGGTTCGGTGACATCCATACCCGGGCCTATCTCTACCGGTCCATCCTGGAAGGCCTGGCCTACGCTCTCAGGGAAGGAAAGGAGCGGATAGAGAAACGCACCGGGATCCCCATCACGACGCTGCGGGTCTCGGGGGGCGGTTCGCAGAGCAGAAAGGCAATGCAGCTCACGGCGGATATCTTCGGCCTGCCGACGGCAAAACCGCATCTCTACGAAACATCGGGACTCGGTGCGGCTATCGACGCCGCTGTCGGCCTGAAGCTGTTTCCTGATTTTCCCGATGCCGTCCAGGCCATGACGCACGTCGGAGAAGTATTTGAGCCGGACAATCGAAATCACCAGCTCTATGACGCCTTGTACCGTGATGTCTATAAGCAGATGTACAAGCGCCTGAAACCACTCTATGAGCGGATCCGGGAAATTACGGGGTATCCGGAAAAGATCTCCTGACGGGAGAAGCTGCTGCTGTGTGACCTCAGTGCCGATAGAACAGTTCCTCGTCGTCCTCTTCGTCGCGGTAGGTCCTCTTCCTCCACCATAAGCGGAGAAAGGCCGTCACCAAGAGGAGCGCCCCGATGAAAAAGAGGATCTCGTAAAGATGGCTGCTGAGAAAAAGCAGCCAGGGGATCTGTTTTTTCAGATGCCGGTGCCAGTCGTTCTCCATCTCGTCGAAGGAGAGGCCGAGCACACGTTCAACAGCATCGTCAATTGAAATTCCCGCGCTGAGATATTCCAGGATCTCCGGGATCGATCCCGCTCCGCCGACCTCCACCATGTATTCAACAACGTTCTTGCTCTCTTCGTACGCGAGCGAGAGGGCCGGATCGTTCCGGGGGAACCCGTGATGAAGCCTTCGAAGGGGTATCCAGTTGCCCGCGGCGCCCGCCCTGCCCAGAACGGCGGGACCGTTTCTTATTATGACCTCCGAGATACCGTCGCTCATCCACTGGGCGACACCTTCGTCAAACCAGCGTGGAAGGTTTTCCTCCTTGATGTGCCGGTGCAGCAGCAGGTGGCACATCTCATGTTTCAGTGTCACAGGGAGACTGAAGGGGGACAGGTTCATCCGTGAATGGTCGATGATGATGAGGTCTTGTTCGGGGATGGCCACGGCGACGAAAAGCTCATGGGAAACTATACGCTGGAACCGATCCCTTGCACCCACGAGGACGATACGTGGCCGGATGTCGAGGTGCCAACCCAGCCGTTCCTCGATTTCCGACCTGATCGCGGGGTATATCTCGAGGACCCGCCGGGCGTCTTCCTCCAGGGGATCATCATACAGAACTTCAGCGTCCTGCGACCCGATCAGCCAGTGTTCCGTTCCACCGGCCGGTTGAATCGGGGTATGAAAAAGTATAAAGACGAAGAGCATGATAACAAGTTTTTTCATGCAGGTGCCGTTCTCCCGATGAAAAACCAGGCCGGTTCTGCTGACCGGCCTGGACCGCCGGTTTCTTCAGTGGGATCAGAGTATCGAATCGACCGGAGAGATGCAATTGTTTTCAGAGGAGGGAAGGTCTTTTCGGGCGGGAAGGAAAAAAAGGCCGTCACGAAGGACGGCCTTTTTCAGTTGAGAACTTTATTCCGGGATGACGCCTCACTGCAATGAGCGGCATCCCCGGAGACCAACATTAATCACCAACCTCGCCGGTCACCCAGTAATGTACCAGCTTGGGGTGGTTCTTGATGAACTTCTCGGCGGCGGTGTCTTCATCTTTTTCATAGAGGTCGACGAGTTCGTTGACCTGATCGATGGTAAAATACAACCGCGACAGAAAGCTGCTGACCTCGCTCGGGAAAACGTCCATGAAGTCACGCCGGCCGATCATGTGGCTCCGTTCTTCCGTTCCGAGGATCTTCCGCGGTTCTTCGATATACCTGATGTCGAACCGGCTGAAGGCAAAGTGAGGTTTCCAGAGGGTTACCACGACCCACTCCTTGCGCTGCATGGCCCTTTTCAAGGATGCCACCATGGCGTAATCGCTGCCTTCAATGAGTTTCCAGTCCTTCAACTCCGGATATCGTTTCATCATGAGAGCGGAATGCTGCATCAGGCCGGAACCGGGGTCGATACCGATGATCTTCCCGTCACATTTCTTCATCACTTCGGCCTTGCCCATATCGGTAACCGAATTGAAGACGTCCTTGGGTATGTAGTTCGGCACGGCCCATCCGAGACTGGCATCTTCATAGATGGGGCCGAAATCGCAAACCTTGCTGGCGATCTTGTCCCAGTATGCTTCGTGGGTCATGGGCAGCCAGGATTCAATGAAAAGGTCCAGATCACCGTTGGCGATTGCCGTGTAAGCAACCCCGATATCGGGGTTGGTGATCTTGACGGGCTGGCCGATCTCTTTTTCCATGATGTATTTGATCAGTTCTCCTTCGGCCAGCGCTTCGGACCATGCCACAACACCGAAGCTGAGCGTTTTCTTTTCCTCTGCCGCCGCCGTTCCGAACGTGAATGTTACCGTCATCACCGCCGCCAGCAGCAGGCATAACACAAATTTTTTTCCCTGTATCATGATCGATGTACTCCTTTTTTGATTATTTAAATAGTTACTGTTTGCATATTGATCCACTTTACCTGAGTCTTTTGATCAATTTTCCAGAAAATGTTCACCTCCTTCCATAGTGTCTGCATTTGTCCGATTGAACCGAGTATGATTCCATTGAAGCTGCATATACATCAACCGAGCCTGCGTCGCCCGATGCTCCGCGTTGCCCGGTCAAGGATGATGGCGACGATGACCACGGCGATACCCGCGACGAATCCCTTTCCTACAAGCATTCGCTGGATACTTCGAACCACTTCAATGCCGAGACCTCCGGCGCCGATAAGGGCCGCGATAACGACCATCGAGAGAGAAAGCATGATGGTCTGGTTCACGCCGGCCATGATCGAGGGACGTGCCATGGGGAGCTGTATTTTCCAGAGCAACTGGAAGTAACCGCACCCGAAGGCCTCTCCTGCTTCCACCAACTCCGCGGGCACGCCGCGAATTCCAAGATTGGTCAGGCGAACCGCCGGAGGAATGGCGAAAATAGTCGTTGCCACTACCCCGGGAGCGGGACCCAGTCCAAAAAGTATGACCGCGGGTATGAGATAGACGAACACCGGCAGGGTCTGCATGAAATCCAGGATGGGCCGGACGATACGCTCCACCAGGTCGGACTTGCCCGCCACGATCCCTGTGGGGATGCCGAAGAACAGGGCGATAAACGCCGCAGTCAGTGTAAGCGAGAATGTTTCCATGGTTTCAGGCCACAGCCCCACGTTTGCCGTAAACCACAACCCGACAAAGGCAAAGATACCGGTCCCCAGGCTTGTCATCCACCACAGCACCGGAATCAGGATGATGCCCAGGACGGGGATCGCAATGGACAGCCCGTTAAAGGGAAGTGGGACGACAGGTACGAACGAGAGCACCGCGAGGATGCCGCTGTTGATATTCGTTATGATGAAAGTGATCGAATCGAAAAGACCCATGAAATTCAGGGCGATCCAATCGATACCCACATCGATCCAGTCGTCCAGGGGGATAAGGCTTTTCTTTCCAATTTCGTCGAACAGGTCGGCGCCGTATTCCTTTGACAGCGCCGGGATACACAGAATGTGAAGCAGTATCACTGCAAGAAATGAATATATAAGGAACCGGGCGGACCGGTCCGGTCGTTTGATCTGACGGATCATCTGAGTTCTCCTTTGCCGGCTTCTTGTGTTGCATTGCCGTTGGAACGCCCTTTCTCGAGAATTCCCTGAAGGACCTCCTTTTCGGTGATGACACCCTGGAAGACGCCGATATCGGATACCACCA
The DNA here is from genome assembly GCA_016933965.1 of Deltaproteobacteria bacterium. NCBI lineage: Bacteria > Pseudomonadati > Myxococcota > Myxococcia > Deltaproteobacteria bacterium. Next base: position 45,665 of record JAFGTS010000031.1, read on the forward strand.
CGACGGGATTGACCGATGTTTCGAGACGGATGTACATCAGGTCCTTCAAGAGCATCTGATCGTCGGCCATCAGAAAGACCCTGCGCGCGTCCTTTGAGGGCATGTGCGCGTGGGCATGACGGAGGGGAAAGGTACGACCCCGGCGGATACATCCCAGGGGACGGGAGTTCTCATCCAGGCAGTAAACAACATCCCGGTATTTCGCGAAGAGAGAAGGTTCTTTTCCCAGGACCGATGCGTCCACCGGGATTCCCCCGTCGCGGTTGAGGGGAAGTCTCCGGGCAATGGTGCCGAGCGTTATGACACCCGTGGCATCGGCGTTTTCCACGAATCTCGTGACATATTCCGTTTTCGGGTTCACGATTATCTGCTCGGGCGTTCCCATCTGCACGATGCGACCCTGCTCCATGATGGCGATCTTGTCGCCGAGCTTGAGCGCTTCGTCGAGATCGTGGGTTACGAAGAGAATGGTACGCTTGACCTGATTCTGCAGGTTTATCAGCTCGTCCTGCATGTTGACCTTGATGAGGGGGTCCAGGGCACTGAAAGGTTCGTCCATCAGCAGCAGGTCTCCTTCGGAAGCGAGGGCCCGTGCCAGGCCGACCCGTTGCTGCATCCCGCCCGAAAGCTGAGGAGGGTATGCCTTGCCCCATTCGCCAAGGCCGACAAGTTCAAGGATTTCCTGGGCTTTCCCCTCACGGTCCTTCTTGGGAATTCCCTGCACTTCAAGGCCGAAGGCGACGTTCGAAAGCACGGTTCGGTAGGGGAAAAGGGCGAAATGCTGAAAAATCATTGCCATCTGTTTTTCCCGTACCACCCTCAGTTCTTTTTTCGTCAGACGGGTGACATCGATCCGGTTGCCGTTGCTCTCAAGGTAGATCTCACCGCTCGTCGGTTCCACTAGCCGGTTGATGCAGCGAAGGAGGGTGGATTTACCGCTGCCTGACAGGCCCATGATACAGAACAGGTTTCCCGATTCCAGATGGAAACTGACGTCCTGTACACCCACGACCTGCCCGGTCTTTTCCAGGACTTCTTCCTTTGATGTTCCCTGCCTGAGGAGAGCGATGGCTTCATCGGGTTTATCGCCGAATATTTTATAGACGTTTCGCACATCAAGTTCTGCCATTACCGAATATCCTTTGCTCTGCTTATTTGATCTTTATTATGTGACTCTGAGTTTTTCATGGAAGAGGCGTCAGAGGAATGACCGGATATTTATTCCACGAATAACAATATGAGTACTAATAATTATTAATAATATATTAAATGTGCGAATTATACGTTATTGAAATATGTTTGTCAAGGCACGGTTGTGGTAAAAGCAGGGATCGGGGGGCAGGGATCAGGGATCGGAAAGGTCCGACTATCGATACAAGAAGGTATGAGTTGAGGATGTATTAATTATCTTATTGAAGTAAGGTAATAAATAGTAAAACCGCGAATACGGATGGTGCGGGGGATCGTTAGAAGCGCCCTTTGATCGCGCTTCCGCCGAGGTAGGCTTCCTGGATCTTTTCATTGGAACGAAGGTCGGCGGCGGAACCGCTCACCGACACGCGGCCGTTTTCCAGTACATGACCGCGGTGGGCAATGCCAAGGGCCTTTCTGGCGTTCTGTTCCACCAGGAGAATGGATGTTCCCTGGCGGTTTATCTCCTCGATAATACGGAATATCTGGCTGACCAGGATGGGGGCGAGACCGAGAGACGGTTCGTCCAGAAGAAGGACTTTCGGCGAGCTCATCAGGGCACGACCAATGGCCAGCATCTGCTGCTCACCGCCGGACAGTGTTCCCGCCAGCTGGCGCCGTCGCTCGCGCAGGATCGGAAAGAGATCGAAGGCGCGTTCCTTGGCATCCCGAACGGCCGCCTGGTTCCTTCGTATCGTATAGGCGCCGAGGTTGAGGTTTTCCTCCACCGTCAGCGTTGAGAATACTTTTCTTCCTTCCGGCGACTGGGATATGCCGCGTTCAACGATCTCATGGGGCGGGATATTTCTGAGCGGTTCATCGCGCAGCGTGATGGTGCCGCTTCGTGCCGGGACGATTCCCGAAATAGTGTTCAGAAGAGTTGTCTTCCCCGCCCCGTTCGCGCCCAGGACGGTCACGATCTCACCCTCATTGAGGTGGAGCGACACGTCGCGAAGCGCTTCGATGGCGCCATACGTAACGGAGAGAGACTCAACGGTCAGTATCGGATTCAACGGTTCAGACACGATATCCCCTATTCTTCTTCCTTGCCCAGGTAGGCCTCGATGACCCGTTCATCGTGATAGATATCCCGCGGGGTCCCCTCGGCTATCTTTCTGCCGCCGTCCATGACGCTGACCCAGTCCGATATGCCCATGACGACGTTCATGTCGTGTTCTATGAGGAGGATCGTCAGGCTTTCCCGATGGATCACGGTCTTGAGAAATTCCATGAGGATCTCCGTTTCCCGGGGATTGAGACCGCTGCTCGGTTCGTCCAGGACGAGAAGTTTCGGCTCCGAAGCCAGGGCCCTGGCGATCTCCAGCATGCGTTGACTTCCATAGGCGATATTTTTCGCCAGTTCATCCCTGAAACGGGAAAGGCCGACCTGGTTGAGCCGTTCCTCCGCGTTTCGATGGATCCGCTGCTCTTCTTCACGCTGCTTTCCCGTTCTGAATATGGATGCCCAGAGTCCGGCCCGGCCGCGGCAGTGCTGGCCGGCCATGACGTTTTCCAGACAGGTCATGTTCGGAAAGAGGCGGATGTTCTGAAAGGTCCGGGCAATGCCAAGGGAGACGATCTGATGGGGTTTACGCCCCGTGATATTCTTTCCCTTGAAGAGAATGCGGCCTTCTTCGGGCGCGTAGATGCCGGTTACCACGTTGAAAACGGTCGTTTTCCCCGCTCCATTCGGCCCGATCAGGCTGAATATTTCTCCTTCATGTACCCGGGAATCGAATTCGCCCACCGCTGTCAGTCCTCCGAAACGCTTGGTGAGGTTCTGCGTTTCCAGAACGATGTTGTTACCGGAATTCCGGCGGTGCGGTTCAGCCATCTTTTTGCCTCATTCTGGTCAGCAGGGAGGTGAATTCGACGCCGCCCCGTTTTCTCGGCCATGCCCCTCCCGGTCTGAACATCATCATCAGGATCATGACCGTTCCGAAGACAAGCATGCGGTACATGGCAAATGGCCGGAATATTTCAGGAAAAAGACTGATGAAGGCTGCTCCGATGAGGACCCCCGGGATTGAGCCCATGCCGCCGATCAGGACGATGCAGAAAAGCATGCACGATTCCCAGAAGGTGAAGCTTTCCGGTGATACGGCCATGAGTTTGCTCGCGTAAACGTTTCCCGCCACACCGGCAAGTGCCGCTCCCAGGACAAAGGCGAGAAGCTTGTATGATTTGACATCGATGCCGCCTGCCCCCGCGGCGAGTTCGTCCTCCCTGATGCAGTTCCAGGCCCTGCCGATCCGTGAGTTCTGAAGCCGTATCAGGCCGATGATGCTCAGCGCGACGATGACCCATATGAGATAGTAGAACTCGATGGAGGAATCGATAACGATTATGTTGCCTATGGCCGGGAAATCAATACCGAAAACACCGTTCGGGCCTCCCGTCAGGTCAAAGGGATTATTGATGAGCGTCAGGCGGATGATCTCCGCCATGCCGATGGTGACGATCAGCAGGTAATCACCACGAAGGTGAATAATAGGAAAACAGACGACATAGGCAAAGAGCGCGGCCGCCAGGGCGCTCACGGGAAGGAGCGCCAGGATCGGGACGCCCAGCTTCGTGTTGAAAATGGCAGTAACATAGGCGCCGATGGCGTAAAATCCCGCATGGCCGAGATCGAAGAGGCCCACTTCGCCGAGAACGATGTTCAGGCTGAGCCCGAGCAGGGCGTATATGCCGAAGAAAAAGCCGATATCGATGTAATAGTTGTCGACAAAGAAAGGGTAAATGATGAAGGCGCCGATGACGAGAAACAGCAGTGCCGGCTGTGACCTGAAAAAATACTGGATCGACGCGGACCTGCTCTCCTTCATGGCACCTACACCTTTTCAGCCGTTTTCTCGCCGAAGAGACCCGTCGGGCGGAAGATCAGAACGAGGATGAGGATCAGGAAGACGAACACATCTTTCCATGCCGCGGAAATGTAAGCCGCGCCGAGCATTTCAAGCGTGCCCAGGATGAGCCCTCCGAACATGGCTCCCGGAAGGTTGCCGATCCCTCCCAGGATGGTCGCCGTAAAGGCCTTCAGACCGTAGTTCCAGCCCATGGTGAAGCTTATCTGGCGATAATACATGCCGACCATGACGCCCGTCATGGCTCCCAGGGCTGGTCCGAGCGTGAAGATGAAGAAAATGACCTTGTTGAAATTGACCCCCATCAGGGAAGCCGTATCACGGTCAAGGGCGGTCGCCCTGATGGCGGCGCCGAAGAGTGTTTTTTGGATGATGTAATAAAGGATCCCCAGCAGGAGGAATGACAGTACCAGAATAACGATCTGCAGCAGGGTGATGTTTATGCCCCAGAGATCGAGACGGACGTTCGGGATCAGTTTTGCCGGATAGGCCTGGTACCGGGGGCCCCAGATGACCATGATGGCGTTCTGGAGAAATATCGAGGCACCCAGTGCCGATACGACCGCCGGCAGCCGCCCCGCCGGATAGATGGGCCGGTATGCCGCCCGCTCGACCAGGATTCCCACCACCGCCAGGCAGAAGGCGGCCATGAGCATTGCCGCGACCATACCGCCCCAGAGGCCGAAATGCGTTGTTATCAGCGCCGCACCGAAGACAAGGACGGTATATCCGATGTATGAACCGAGGGTGAAGAAATCTCCGTGGGCGAAGTTGATGAGCTTCAGAACGCCGTAGACCATGGAGTATCCAAGGGCGATGAGAGCGTAAAAGGAACCGATCGTCAGTCCGTTTATTATCTGTTCTATGACAACTCGCATTGCTTCCTAATGAACACAGCACAGCAACCCCAACCAGGATGGTTGAACGGCTGCCGTGCTGTCGATTTGTTCTGCTGTGGCGGAGAACCCGGAAGAATAATGAAATTACCGGTTATTCCGAAATAACGATGTTTCCGCTGTCGTCCACAACATAGAGATAAAAAGGAACACCTTCCCGGTCACCCTCGGCGGTGAACCCGATGGGTCCCGTGATGCCGGGTACACCGTTCACGTCGTTTCTCAGGTAGTCAGCGAGGACCTTGGAATCGGTCGAGCCGGTCTTGTCGATCGCGTAAGCGATGATGTTCAGGGCATCGGCAGCATAGATCGGCCAGGGGCTCGATGGGATTTCGCCGTATTTGTCCTTATAGGCCTTCAGGAATTCTTTCGCCTTGTCATAGGGGAGATCGGCCGGGAGGGGTTCGTTCGTCATATAACACCCCTTGGCATTGTCGATACCCGCGATCTTGGTGAACTCGTCATTGATCGCCGCGTTCCCTCCCACGAAGGGGCAGGTGATGCCGATTTCCCGAGCCTGGCTGACGAGAAGGGCCGCCTCGGCGTAATAACCGGTGAAGTACCACACATCAGGCTTCGATTCTCGAAGGTTCGTCAGCGACACATGGAAATCCTTCTCACCGGGCGTTATGGCGTCATAATATACGATCTCCACCGTTCCGGCGTCGATCATGGGCTGAATCGCGCGCTTCGTGTCCTCGGCGAGACCTTTGCCGAAGGCCGTGTTGTCGTGCATGATGGCGATCTTCTTCGCGTTGAATTTCTTCGGTACATAGTCGGCGAAGAACTTGCCTTGCGAATCGTCCCGCCCGCAGGTGCGGAAGAAATATTCAAATCCCCTCTGTGTCAGGCGGACCGCCGTGACGCCGTAGCCGATATTCACCTTTTTGAATTTTTCATAGATGTTCGATGCAGGTTCGCATATGGAGGAACCATAGGTTGATACGGCGGCCACCACATCTTTCTGACCTACCAGTTTCTGGGCCGCCAGGGCGCCCGTTTTCGGTTCGCCCGCATCATCGACCACCCTGAGCTCCACCATGCGACCTCCCAGGATGCCGCCCTTGTCATTGATGATCTGCGCGGCAATCTCGCATGACTGTTTTGCCATTTCGCCCTCGTAAGCCCAGGGGCCGGTGATCGGGCCCTGAAGCCCTATCACGACTGGTTTTCCGGCTGCCATGCTGCTGAAGGGCAGACAAAAGCATACAAGTAAACATACCAGTAACACATTCCTGAACATTCTCATCGGCGCCTCTCCTTTTTTGGTCTTTCGGGCTAGTGCCCTCTCTCAAATCCCTTTCAGAAGGGATATCCGCTTCGGCCTGCTTCCGTTCGATGCACCGTGGAAGGTGTGCCAAAAGCGCAGGAAGTATATGGAAGCAGTGAAGCTCTGTCAAGAATAAAGTGGTTTCGCGAATTTCGGGATGTCCGGTTCCGCCGCTATGCCCCCGCCTTTTTGCCGCGGACGACGATCGGTGCCAGTTCGTCGTATTCGCGCTGTGTCTGCAGAGAAATGACCGCGATAATGACGAGTGCCCCCCCAAATATCTGGAGAGGCTCAAAGGTCTCTCCCAGAACCAGGTACGCGATGAGCGCCGCCGAAATGGGTTCCAGGGTGGCCGTTATGACGGCCCGGGTGGACCGGATGTGGTTTATTCCGGCAAGGTAGAGTCCGAAGGGGATGATCGTCCCGAAGAGGGTCACATAGAGGATCAATCCTCCCTGTTCGATCGTATATCCGGCCGTCAGGTGCCGCAGGGGGTTTCCGAAGAAGCTCAGCGAGAGAACGGCAAAGGCCACGGTATAAAAGATAACCGTCCATGGCGAGTACTTGTGCATTCCCCGTTCACCGAAGAGGGTATACCCGGCAAAGGCAAAGGCGGATGTAACCCCCCAGATGATGCCGAGACGGTTCATCTTCAGGAGGTCGATGTTGTAACCGCCCACTACGAGATAACAGCCGGAAAAGGCCAGGAGCAGGGCGAGGATCTTGATCACCGTGGGCCGTTCCTTCCAGAAGAGCATGGCATAGAGCGCCACCAGGAGCGGGGCGAGATACTGCAGGAGTATCGCAGCGGCAACCTGGATCCTGCTGATGGCGAAGAAATAGGATGACTGGACCAGTGCCGTGACGACGCCGCCCAGAAAGAGAAAATAGGGTATGTCACGCGGTTCTATCACCAGAAGCCTTCGGTTGAAAAGGAGGAACACCACCAGCAGTATGATCGTTGCAAGAAATACGCGCAGATAGATCAAGGCGAAGGGAGGGACCCCCGAATGGAACAGAAATTTCCCCGCCGTGCCCGATGATGCCCACATCAGGGCGGCCATGACGACAAGGAGATATCCCCGTGACGGATTATGCTGCATGTCTTCTGTTACCACACCGGCATTCGTTCTCGCTGCTTGATACGGTATCGGTGATATTTAATCAAGAGGGAAATGAAATGCTGAGTGCCTAGGTGCCTAAGTGCCTGAGTGCGGGATTCGGAAATCGTTATTCGTGAAACGGGGTTTTGTTTGTAGTTGCCCGATTCATCGGGCGTTTCTTGAAAGTGACAAAGTGAAGGGCATGAAACGTTCTCGAATCCCGGATCACGATTCCCGTTTTCCCCCGGCGGGTATTTTCAGGGACATTTTCGTGCCTGCTCCCTCGGTACTCTCGATGGTCAATTTTCCGTATTCGGGTCCATAGAGGAATGTCAGCCTCTGCTGAATATTGGCGAGGGCGATGCCGGATCCGCGATGAGCGGTGTCCGTGCCGTTCAAGATCATCTTCACTGTTTCCCCGGACATGCCGATACCGGTGTCTTCAACGGTGATACGCAGGTCATCGCCGTCCCTGTCCGTTGTTATGGAAACCGTCCCACCCCGGTCACGTCCTGACAGACCGTGTTTTATGGCGTTCTCAACGAGGGGCTGAAGGGTGAAGGGTGGGATGGACCAGGAACCGCTGTTGTGATGAAGAGAATAGATAACGGTGATCCGTTCCCCGAATCGGGCCTTTTCAATTGTCAGGTAGGATCGAACGTTCTCCAGTTCCTCTTCGAGGCTGACAAGACCTGTCTCGCTGCTTTTAAAGGTTCCTCGGAAAAAGTTTCCCAGGTGAATTATCAGATCACGCGCTTTCTCCATGTCGCTGCGGCACAGCGAACTGATGGTGTTCAGGGCGTTGAAGAGAAAATGCGGGTTGATCTGGGCCTGTAGCGCCTTTATTTCCGCCTTGGTCAGAACCTGCGCCTGTTTCTGGATCTCTTCAAGCTCGAGCTGGGTTGAAAAGAGGTGGGCCAGCCCGATTGCCAGTTCCCTGTCTACCCTGGTGATGCGGCTCCCCGGTTCCTTGTAGAGCGTCAGCGTCCCTGCCACAACATCCTTTTTACTGAGCGGAACAATGATTCCGCTGCAGGGATGGCGGTCCGGACCCGTTGGCCTGCCGTGCTTTTTTGCGCCGATCACCCGGTATGCACCGGTCTTGATAACTTCCGCCGTCGGCGGGCTGAGTTCACCGGTACCAGCGGGCTTGTGCTCACCGACCGTTCCCCGGAAGGCGAGCGTTCCGTGGCGGTCCGTGATCGCCACGCCGGCCACGTCGGCGATTCTGTGTATGATCTCGGCGGTCTCTTGTGCCGAACGCTCGTTCAGACCGGTTCTGAGGTGTCCCACTGTTTCGCGGGCGATCCGCAGGGCCTTCTGCGCCTGTTCCGCCCCGGCCTTTTCTTCTTCCCGGCGGATGATATTGATGACCTGAATGAAAATGGCCGTGCCCAACGCGTTCAGAAGCATCACGGGGAATGCGACGATCTGCACGACGGTCAGGGCATCCGTGAATGGTGTGCTCGTGCCGAGCACCAGCAGCATCTGAAGGGATTCACCGATGATCGCCACGGCACCGGCGAGTTTCCAGTCGATGGCACGGCCACGCCGGTAATGAAATATCAGACCGGCCCCGATCCCTTCGATAAGTGTGGCGAAACCGCAGCCGAAAGCGGTGAATCCACCCAGCAGTAACCGGTACCCTCCGGCGATCAGGCCGGCCCCCAGTCCTACGAAAGGACCTCCCAGGAGCCCCGCCGTTATGACCGCCATACCCCTGAAGTTAGCTATCGCTTCCATGACGTTTATTCCGGCGTTTGTCCCGATGACGCCAAAAACACCGAATATGAGGGTGATCAGGATCTTTTCATACGTATCGGCCCGCTTCTGTAGTATCTTCCTGAAGGCGCCGAGTTGCATCAACACAAAGCACGCCGTCACAATAAGACCGAAACGCTCAACAAGTGTGATGAACAGATCGAAGGCATTCACACCATCGACAGCCTTTCTTTTTCATGTTATTTCCGATGAAGAAGAACACCCCGATCAGGAAACCGATTCCCGTCAGAGATGTAATATCCGTTTCAGATGTTTCGCGTTGTTTCTGCTGACTTGGATTTCCGTGCCGTGGCTGTCTCCCATGGTCAGGAGATATTTGCCGTCAAACCAGGGGATCAGCCCCCTGACATGGTTAAGGTTGACAAGGCATCCCCGGTGGACCCGGAGAAAATGCTCATCCTTCAAACGATTCTCAAGCTCATTGAGTGTCATGCCGCAGGAATATGATTCTTCCCATGTGCAGACCCTTATCTTACTGTCGGTGGTGCTGCAGAAAAAGACATCCACCGGTGGCAGGAGCAGGATCTTCCCTTTGTCGGCAACAGGTATTCTTACCAGTTTTTTTGATTCAAGCGTACCTTCAACCCGTTCGATGATCTCCTTCAGATCGGACAGGTCCAGTTTCTTTACCCGTGCCTCTTTGAGGCGTTGAACAGTTTCCGTAAGCCTTTCACGGGAAAAGGGTTTGAGAAGATAATCAACGGCCCTGATGTCGAATGCCTGAATGGCGTATTCGTCGTAGGCAGTGGCGAACACGATCGCCGGCGGGTCGGGAAAGGTCAGGATTTCCCGTGCCACGTCAAAGCCGCTGACAACGGGCATGCGAATATCGAGAAAAACGACATCCGGTCTTGTTTTTTTCAACAATTCAAGCGCTTCCTTCCCGTTTTGCACGCAGGCGAGGATCTCGACATCGCCCATTTCCGAAAGAAGATGCAGCAACTCATCACGGGACGGGCGTTCATCGTCAGCGATAATGCAGCGTAGTATCATAATACCTATGGTTCCCGGGGGTTTGTGGTGGGGTATGTATCATGAAATGACCATTTCGTAAAGTATTGTTTTTCCTAGCTCATAGGGATCAAGATGACGGAAAGGAGCATGATTCGGCTTTTTTTGCACGGCATTTGAAACGGCTGTTTCCACCGTTCAATCCGAAAAATGTGCATTTCACAGCCTTTCCTTTATTGCTTTAACAAATCTCGATACATGTCACCCCGCAGGTATTTCCTCACTATGTTTTAACATTTTCAACGGATTGGAATCATATCCCGGGAGGTACAGAACCAATGGTACACGAATTGAACGTGAGCCAGGCGATATCCGAAGCGCTCCGCCTGGCCAGTGTGAGCATTATTTCCATGTGTTCCGTCACTCAGAGAACTGATCTTGTGGGAACGCTTTCCCATGGCTGTATGCAGAACAGATTGCAGGCACGGTTACTGCCGGTGGAAAGTGTCCGTGGCGCCCTTGCCGTCTCGATGGAAGCTGCGCGGGCCGGGATTCGGTCGTTCGCAGTAACCTATAACCGTGGCCTGTCATTGATGCGGGAGTATGCCCTCTGGTCATCGTCTGCTTCGCTTCCCCCGGTGGCGATCGAGATTGAGGGAGACGGGACCGCTTCCCTGGATATCTGGATCGAGCAACGGGAGCATCTTGTCCGGAAACATGTGAATTGGATACAGGTCCATTGTGAGACGGCCCAGGAAGTCCTCGACACGATACTTGTAGCATACCGAGTCCAGGAGACGGTCGGATTGCCCGTCATGATCGTCCTTGATGAATCATCTCTGGATCGTTTCCCTGAACCGGTGAACATTCCGTCTCAGAAATACGTTGACCGTTTCCTGCCGACCCTCATGAGAGAATATCGTCCCGTTATAAAAGAATCAGCACTCCTGCAATTTCGTCTGCTCCCCGGTGATTCCGGTGAATCGGGATCTCTCGTTGATGCATCCACGGAACGTGTGCTGGTTCGATTTGAGGAGATCGAAGAATATTTTATGAATGTTTTTCAAAGGTCCTATGCTGCCGCGGAGGCGGTCAACTGTGATGACGCGGATATCATCCTGGTAACGGCGGGGATGACGGCCGACACGGCCCGCCGGGTCGTTGAAGCATTGCGGGCGAAAGGCGAAAAGGCGGGACTTCTCAGGGTCAGGCTCCTGCGTCCCTTTCCTGCTGACCTCATCCGCCGAACACTTGCGCCGGCACGGAAAGTCGCCGTCGTCGACCGGGACGCTTCTCTTGACGCACGGAACAGGATAATGAAGGAAGTTGACGCGGCTCTTCATGGTAACGTGCCCGTGCCTGCCGTTTTTCCCTATGTTGCAGGGATCGGGGGTCGCACGGTGGGTGCCGGTGAACTTGAAGATATCTACTGGAGAACCAAGCGGGAAGATCAACCCGACGGTGAAGGTATCTGGCTTGATGCCCGCATGACATCAAAATGGAATTCAGTGTGAAAAGCCGGTAAAAATATGAAGAAATATGGGCGTGAAACCGTTGCCCTGTCCGCGGCCATTTTATCCTTGACAGACAAAAAGGGAACGGGATATAAGTCGCAGTTCATAACGAGCGGCCATCTCCGTCCCCATCGTCTAGAGGCCTAGGACACCGGCCTTTCACGCCGGCGACCGGGGTTCGACTCCCCGTGGGGACGCCAGAATACCATCAGGGGGTTAGGCGAAAAGCCAACCCCCTGATTGCTTCTGAAAAAGTATTTTTCCACACTATACCCCACAAAGCCAGTAGAAATAAAAGACCCACAGATATTCGGTAATTGACAAACACCCCTAAAAGTGCTTTTTATCAGAGCGTTACAAGGGGGGTAATTCCACGTTTCAATAGTGCATGACGGATTGCGTCAGCAATAAGTTCATTCGCTTCACGGGGCAGGGGGGCTCATGAAGGGATTGAAAGAGCCGTTGCCACTTCCTCACTCTTTTGCGACACATCTGCTCGAGAGCGGTTACGATATCAGAACGATACAAGAACTTCTTGGTCACAAAGACATAAAAACGACCATGATCTATACCATTTGTTTAATCAGGGACCAAGGGGAGTGCGAAGTCCCGCAGACACACTTTAAAATATTAGGTGTAGGGGATATTATACAGTTTCTGTATAACACCCGGCTGAAGCGGAGCGTTAGGTAGTGACCGAATATATTCACACCCGTAAGGAGATTTTCTGCAATGGACATTCTACGGATCTTCAACATCACCGAAAGTGCTCACCGCATCCATAACCCGTTCACACCCGAAAAGCTCGCCACTCTCGGCGCGGCGCTGCG